>DASQCE010000585.1:0-4390 GCA_035634855.1 Mycobacterium sp. | reverse complement strand
TGCGTATCGACCTGGCCACCGCCCAACGGGCCACAGTCGCCGACGACCCCGATGCCGACCTGGAACACCCGACGATCTCGCCCGACGGCACCGCGGTCGCCTTCATTCGCGAGACGCATTCCACACCCGATGAGGCGCCCCGGATCACGCTGTGCCACATGCGTTTCGGTGAACCATTCGTCGAATTGACGGCCGAATGGGATCGATGGCCGACGTCGGTTACCTGGTCTGTCGACGGCTCGGTGCTGATCGTCACCGCCGACGAGGGCGGACGCGGGCCAGTCTTCGCCGTTGCCCCGTCCAGCGGGGCGGTCACCCGGCTCACCGACGACGACTACACCTACTCCGATGTACGCACCGCGCCGGAGGACGTGATATTCGCGATGCGCAGTTCGTATGCACAGCCGCCACACCCCGTGCGGATCGACCCCGACGGCGCCGTCACTGCGTTGTCCTGTGCGGAACGGCCCGAACTGCCTGGGACGTTGACCGAGGTCACCACCGCTGCTGACGATGGCCAGCCCGTGCGGTCTTGGCTGGCGTTGCCGCCCGGCGACACGCAGGCGCCGCTGGTGCTGTGGGTGCACGGCGGACCGCTGGCCAGCTGGAACGCCTGGCACTGGCGCTGGAACCCGTGGTTACTCGTCGCCAGGGGTTACGCCGTGCTGATGCCCGATCCGGCGCTGTCCACCGGCTACGGCCAGGACTTCATCCAGCGTGGCTGGGGCGCATGGGGTTTCGCGCCATACACCGACCTTATGGCGGCGACCGATGCGGCGTGCGCGCATCCCCGGGTGGACGGGACACGCACGGCCGCGATGGGTGGCTCGTTCGGCGGCTATATGGCCAACTGGATCGCGGGACACACCGACCGGTTCGACGCGATCGTCACACACGCCAGCTTGTGGGCACTCGACCAATTCGGGCCGACGACCGACGGCGCGTACTGGTGGGCGCGCGAGATGACGCCGGAGATGGCCGAACAGAACTCGCCGCACCGCTTCGTCGGCCAGATCCGCACCCAGCTGCTTGTCATCCACGGGGACAAGGACTATCGCGTGCCGATCGGCGAGGCGCTGCGGCTGTGGTTCGAGTTGCTGACCGAATCCGGTCTGCCCGCAGCGGTGGACGGCACCAGCCCGCACCGATTTCTCTACTTCCCGTCGGAGAACCACTGGGTGCTCAGCCCGCAGCACGCGAAGATCTGGTACCAGGTGGTGACCGCTTTCCTGGCTCGTCACGTGCTGGGCGAGGACGTCGAACTGCCGGAGACGCTCGGGTAGCGGCCTCTAGAACCGCACCGGAACGACGAGATTCGTCAGCCAGACCGCAACGAGCAGGATGGCGAAGGTCCCGACGATGATGGCCGCGGCGCGGCCGCTCGGTAGCTCGGTCATCGCATGGTCGGATTTCGCTGGTGCCGTGTCGATCGCACTCGTCGCGTGCTGCATCTGGGCGTGATCCATCATCATCGAAGGCTCCGGCGAGACAAGGCCGAGACCGGGCGCGGGCGCGTCCGAGCCCGGCAACGTCATGCAGCCGTGCTTGAGGCGGTTTGCGACCAGCCAGTGGTTGATCGGATAGGCGACGACGCCCCCGACGATGGTTGCGACGCTCATGCGGAACCAGAAAGACGGATTGTGCGGCTCCTCGGAGCCCGGCCAGCGCATGGCGAGGATCAGCATGACCGGGAGCATGCCGGTCATCACCATGTTCATCGACACGGTCTCGGCGAAGAAGGTCTTTCGCACCGCCTTCCAGTAGTCGCCGTCATACATGCCGACCATCATCAGCGCCTGGAAGATGAACAGGCCGGAGACAAAGGCGGCGAGGTATTCGACGGTGGCATCCCACCCGTTGGTGAGGCCGAACACCGGCAGGATGGAGGCTGCCACCACGATGCCGGTGGCATCGCCCGCCAGGCAGTGCATCTCGCTGTTCAGCGCCTGCTTCCAGGTTGCCGATGTGAAGGCGTCGTGGGTGCCCGGCAGCGGCCTGCGGCAGGCCAGCAGATAGAAGAACAGGCCAACCGGCCCTGTGTAGGCGGTGACCAATATCCACGCGGTCCGTTGCACCCAGCTGGTAACGCCGTTGGAGACGGAATCGGCGACGACGAAGGCGACGCTGGCTGCCGTCAGCGCGAACCAGACGATCATGGCCCCGTCGAGCATGGCGTCATCCTTTCCCGACGCTGGGTTAGCGTAGGCGTCATGAGCGCAGCGCAGCGTGAATTCGACATCGTCCTGTACGGCGCGACCGGCTTCGTCGGCAAGCTGACTGCCGAGTACCTGGCCAAGGCGGGAGGCGACGCGCGTATCGCGCTGGCCGGCAGATCGCAGGACAAGTTGCTCGCGGTCCGTGAAACGCTGCCGGACAACGCGCAGTCGTGGCCGCTGCTCACCGCCGACGCATCCCAACCGTCCACCTTGGACGCAATGGCCGCGCGAACGCAGGTGGTGGTGACGACCGTCGGTCCGTATCTGCGGTACGGGTTGCCGTTGGTGGCTGCCTGCGCGGCGGCTGGGACCGACTACGCCGATCTGACCGGCGAGGCGATCTTCATCCGGGAAAGCATCGACCTCCATCACAAACAGGCGATCGACACCGGCGCGCGAATCGTGCATTCGTGCGGATTCGACTCCATCCCTTCGGATTTCACCGTCTACGCGCTCTACCGGCGCGCCGAGCAAGACCAGGCCGGTCAGCTCGGCGACACCAATCTCGTGGTGCGCTCATTTGCCGGCGGCGTGTCGGGCGGCACCGTCGCCTCGATGCTGGAGGTCATGCGCACGGCCTCCACCGATCCCGAGGCCAGGCGGTTGATGAACGATCCCTACACCCTGTCCCCCGACCGCGGCGCGGAGCCCGAACTGGGTGCGCAGCCGGATGTTCGATGGCGTCGCGGCGGCGAGATCGCGCCTGAACTCAAGGGCTACTGGGTCGGGGCGTTCGTGATGGCGGCCGCGAACACTCGAGTTGTCCGGCGCTCCAACGCCTTACTGGACTATGCCTATGGCAGGCGCTTCGAGTACGCCGAACAGATGAGCATGGGTCGCTCGTTCGCCGCGCCGGTGGCAGCAGCGATGGCCACCGGCGGCAACGCCGCGACGATGGCCCTCGGCAGTCGCTACTTCAACAGGCTGCCGAGCAAGCTCGTCGAGCGCATCGCCCCGAAGCCGGGCACGGGCCCGAGCGAACGCGCCCGCGAGAACGGCCACTACACCGTCGAGACATACACCACCACGACGACCGGTGCGCGCTACAAGGCCACCATGTCGCAGAAGGGCGACCCGGGCTACAAGGCGACGTCGGTGTTGCTGGGGGAGAGCGGATTGGCGCTCGCCCTGGACCGCGATCGGCTGTCGGATCTGCGCGGTGTGCTCACCCCGGCGGCAGCGATGGGCGACGCGTTAATCGCCCGATTCCCCGCTGCCGGTGTGTCATTGGAGACTTCCCGACTGAATTGATCGGCCCGTGCGGAACTCCTGTGCGCCAAGATCAAACCGACTAGTGTCATCACCGCGGTTGTGCATCATCCCAGCAACGAAGGTGGACATGTCATGCCTGGTCTCGACGATCTCTTCGCAGAGATCCCCGTACAGGACATTGCGAGCAAGATCGGCGCGGATGAAGGCGAGGTGAACAACGCGATCCGCACGCTGGTGCCGGCGCTGGTCGGCGGGCTTGCGGAGAATGTCCAGGCTGACGAGATCGACTCGAGCGAGCTCGAGTCCGCCGTCGCCCAGCAAGGCGCCAGCGGCCTGCTCGACGGCGGGGTCAGCGTCGACCAGGTCGATGCAAAGGAGGGCGACCAGTTCGTCGCGCGCATCTTCGGCGGCAACGACAGCAACGCGGTCGCCTCGGCGTTGGCGGGAACGGGCGCAGGTGGTGGTGATCTGATCAAGAAACTGCTGCCGATCCTGGCACCTATCGTGCTGGCGTACATCGGCAAGCAGCTCGCCCAGAGGGGCGCTGCACCCGCAGGTGGCGCGACGCAGGCGCAGGCAGCACCCGGCGGTGGCGGCCTCGGTGACATCTTGGGCAGCATCCTCGGTGGCGCCGGTGGAGGCGGCGGCGGGAACAACCCGCTCGGCAGCATCTTGGGCAGTGTCCTCGGCGGCGGCAGCGGCGGCCAGAGCAATCCGATCGGGGAGATTCTCGGTGGCCTGCTGGGCGGCAAGAAGTAGTACGGCCGCGCCGGCAAGATAGCCCTGAACACGGCGGTCGTCGCGGTTCATAGAATGGCGCGGTGACCCCCAGCGCTAGTCCTGATTCCGCCGGTCCGGCGGCTGCCCTGCCCAAGTCGTGGGATCCGGGCGCGGTGGAGGCGCAGCTGTACGAGGGCTGGGTCAAGGCCGGCTACTTCAGGGCCGACGCGTCCAGCGGCAAT
>DASQCE010000584.1:0-6190 GCA_035634855.1 Mycobacterium sp. | reverse complement strand
AAGCTGGAGGAGACGAAATGTACGACACCGATGTCCTCATCGTCGGAGCGGGCCCGAGCGGACTCACGCTGGCCGCGTCGCTGGTCAAGAAGGGCGTCGCGACTACTGTGGTCGACCGTCAGCCCGCGGGGGCCAACACGTCGCGCGCGGCCGTCGTCAATGCCCGCACGCTCGAAGTTCTCGACGACCTCGACGTGTCCCGCAGGCTCGTCAAGGAGGGCGTGCAGGCACCTCGCTTCACCATCCGCGACGGACGGCGCACCCTGATTCCGGTCGACTTCTCGGTGCTGCCGACCGACTACCCGTACTCGCTGATGGTCCCGCAGGCGACTACCGAGCGACTGCTGCTCGATCGGCTGACCGAGCTCGGCGGCACGGTGATCCGGCCGAAGACGCTGAAGTCGGTGGCACAGGACGCCGACGGCGTGAGCGCCACATTCGAGGACGGCGACGTGATCAGGGCGCGCTACGTCGTCGGCGCGGACGGCATCCACAGCACCGTGCGTGAGCAGGCGAGCATCGGCTTCGCAGGCGGCGTGTACGAGGAGTCGTTCACCCTCGCCGACGTCCGGCTGCGCGGCGAGACACCGGTCGACGAGGTCGTCTTGTTCTGGGCGAGGGCAGGCCTGACGGTGGTGGCGCCGCTTCCCGGCGACATCTACCGCATTGTCGCGCCGGTCGCCGATGCACCCGAAGAACCGTCGGCGCCGTTCATCCAGCAGATCCTCGACGACCGCGGGCTCGGCGCCGGGCGGCTGGTCGTCACCGAAGTCATCTGGGGGTCACGCTTCCGCATCCACCACCGGGTCGCCGACACTTACCGTGCCGGGCGCTTGTTGCTGGCCGGCGACGCCGCCCATGTGCACAGCCCCGCCGGAGGGCAGGGCATGAACCTGGGAATCCAGGACGGGATTGCGTTGGCCGACGCCCTGGCATCCGTGCTCGGCGGCGCCCCAGACAGCGTCCTCGACGAGTACAGCGCCGCACGCCGTCCGATCGCGCGTCAGGTCGTCGAAATGACCGACCGGCTAACACGATTGGCGACGTTGCCGCGGGCCGTGCGCCCGATCCGCAACACCGCGATCAGCCTGGTTGGGCGGGTTCCGGCGGTTCGGCGCGCGCTGGCGACGCGGCTCAGCGGGCTGGTGTACCGCTGATCAGCTGCGCGTTCCCGCGCGTGCGGTAATACAACACCGCCATCGCAACGGCCGCCTCGACCGCCGCGATCGCGGTCGCCAGACCCATCAGCGTCGACTGCTGGCCCGCCGACGCGTGGATGCCGTGATGATGCGCGGGCATCGGCATATGCATCGCGATCATCGCGATGTTCATCAGCCCGACCACGCACCAGGCCCGCAGCGTGCCGCGCAACCAGAGGTCGCGGGCGCAGTACACGCACGCGACGATCATCGCGGCCAGCAGTCCACCTGCCACGACGTTCGACGCATGGTCCAGCATCGCGGCGTGCAGACCCGCCGAAGTCAACGCGAGCGCCGCACACGCCCGTCGCCCCAGGACCGGGCCCACGCGCAACCCGGGGACGGACGCGGCGGTGGACATCTCACTCCTCATACAGGTACAGACTCACCGGACGGGCGCAACTCATCCCAGGCGGTGAATATTTTTCAATCTTCGCAGCAATGGCAGCGCTCTGCGCATCGAAAATTGCATCCAGGGTCGTGGATTCACGCGGATCACAACCCTGGCTGCAGTCTCGGCGGCCTAGAGGCCGAGGACCCTGACACTCTCCTCGCGCATGTCGACCTTGCGCACCTTCCCGGTGACGGTCATCGGGAACTCGTCGACGATGTGGACGTAGCGCGGGATTTTGTAGTGCGCCAGCTTGCCGGTCGCGAAGGCCTTCACGGCGTCAACGTCCAACGTGGGCCGGTCCGGCTTCATCCGGATCCACGCGCAGATCTCCTCGCCGTACTTCGCGTCGGGCACGCCGATCACCTGCGCATCCTCGATATCCGGGTGCGTGTACAGGAACTCCTCGATCTCGCGCGGATAGACGTTCTCACCGCCGCGGATCACCATGTCCTTGATACGGCCAACGACGTTGCAGTACCCGTCCTCTCGCATCACCGCCAGGTCGCCGGTGTGCATCCAGCCGTCGGAATCGATTGCCTCCCTGTTGTATTTGCTCCTCGCGTCCGCAGACGTCCGCTCGTCACCATCCCAATACCCGAGCATTACCGAGTAGCCGCGCGTGCAGAACTCGCCTGGCTGACCGCGCTCCACTTCGTCGCCGGTCTCAGGGTCGACGATTTTGATCTCGACATGCGGATGGGCGCGGCCGATCGACGAGGTCCGGCGTTCCAGATCGTCGTCAATGAGGGTCTGACAACTCACCGGCGATGTCTCCGTCATGCCATAGGCAATGGCGACCTCGGTCATGTTCATGTCGTTGACGCAGTGCTTCATCACCTCGATCGGACACACCGCGCCCGCCATGATTCCGGTGCGCAGCGACGACAGGTCGCGCTCGGCGGACTCCGGATGGTTCTGCATGGCGATGAACATCGTCGGCACGCCGTAGAGTCCGGTGCAGCGTTCCTGCTCGACGGCCTTCAGCGTCAGCCCGGGATCGAAGCCGGGCGCCGGTATCACCATCGTGGTGCCGTGGCTCGTGCAGCCCAGGTTGCCCATCACCATGCCGAAGCAGTGGTAGAAGGGCACCGGAATGCACAGCCGATCATCCGGCCCGAGCTTGATCAACTCGGTGGTGAAGTATCCGTTGTTCAGGATGTTGCGGTGCGACAGCGTCGCACCCTTCGGGAAACCCGTTGTCCCCGATGTGTACTGGATGTTGATCGGGTCGGTGTTGGACAACCCGGCCAGCCGCTGTGCCAGTTGGTCGGCGGTGACTTCGTCGGCCTTGGCGCGCAACGCTTCCCAGGCAGGGGTGCCGATGAACACCACGTCGGTCAGTGTCGGCGCCTCGGGGCGCACCTGGTCCACCATCGCGGCATAATCAGAGGCCTTGAACGACGTCGCGGCGATCAACATTCGCGCCCCGGACTGATTGAGCACATAGCCGAGTTCGTGCGCGCGGTAGGCCGGATTGATGTTGACCAGGATGGCGCCGATCTTCGCAATCGCGTACTGGGTCACCGTCCATTGGGCGCAATTGGGCGCCCACATCCCGACCCGGTCCCCCTTCTCGACGCCCATCGCCATCAAACCCCGTGCGACAATGTCGATCTCGGCATTGAGTTCGGCGTAGGTGAAGCGAAGCCCCTGGAAGACGTCCACCAATGCGTCGACATCCGGATAGGTGCGTGCGATGCGCTCGAAGTTCTCCCCGATCGTCTGCTCGAGGATTGGGGTGTCGGTCGGACCCGCATCGTAGGACTTCACCGGCCCACCAGATCCTCATAGCGGTGCTCGGTCTCGATCGGTGTGCCGTCCGCGTGCGCAGCCTCCTCGCGGCGGCGAAGCTCAACCCGGCGGATCTTGCCCGAGATCGTCTTGGGCAGTTCGCAAAACTCGACGCGGCGCACCTTCAGGTACGGAGCCAGATGATCGCGGGCGTATTCCATTATCTGCCTTGCGGTTTCAGCGTTCGGTTCCCAGCCCTCGGCCAGTAAGACATACGCCTTCGGCACGCAGAGCCGAGTCTCGTCCGGCTGCGGCACAACAGCCGCTTCCACGACGGCGGGATGCTCGATCAACACACTTTCCAGTTCGAAGGGCGACACCTTGTAGTCCGACGATTTGAAGACGTCGTCGGTTCGACCGATGTATGTGATGTAGCCCTCATCGTCGCGGCTCGCGACGTCACCGGTGTGGTAGTAGCCGCCTGCCATCACGGTGGCGTTGCGCTGCGCGTCGCCGAGGTAACCCGCCATCAGGTTGACCGGATTGCGTTGCAGGTCAAGGCAGATCTCGCCCTCGTCGGCCAACTCACCGGTGAGCGGGTCGACCAGCACGACCGGCACGCCCGGCATCGGCCGCCCCATCGACCCCGGCTTCACCGGCTGACCGGGTGTGTTGCCCACCTGCAGCGTGGTCTCGGTCTGGCCGAACCCGTCGCGGATCGTCAGCCCCCACGCCCGTTCGACTTGGGCGATGACGTCGGGGTTTAGCGGCTCGCCCGCACCAAGGATCTCACGCAGCCCTTCGGGTCTCGGACCGAGATCGGACTGGATCAGCATGCGCCATACCGTGGGTGGCGCACAGAAAGTGTTGACACCCGCGCGGCGAAGCTGGTTCAGCAGCGCGGCGGCATCGAAACGGCTGTAGTCGTAGACGAAGATGGTCGCCTCGGCGATCCAGGGAGCGAAGAAACAACTCCACGCGTGCTTGGCCCAGCCCGGCGAGCTGATCGCAAGGTGAACGTCACCGGGGCGCACGCCGATCCACGCCATCGTCGACAGGTGCCCGACCGAATAGCTGACCTGCGAGTGCTCCACCAGTTTCGGCTTGCTCGTGGTGCCCGAGGTGAAATAGATCAGCATCGGATCGTCGACGGTGGTTCCCGCGTTGAACGGCCCGGCGGAGGGGATGGCGTACGCGGTGGCATAGGGGTGCCATCCGTCGATGGCGTGGCCGACCACAATGCGGGTGTAGTCGCCCTCCACGTCGTCGAACTTCGCGGTGTCTTCGTCGTTGGCGATGACGAACCTGGCGCCGCCACGGGTGATGCGGTCGGACAGGTCGGCCGGGCCGAGCGCACCGGTCGCCGGCATGATGACGGCGCCGAGCTTGGCTACCGCGAGCATGGCCTCCCAGAGCTCGACCTGATTGCCGAGCATCAGGATGACCCGGTCACCCTTGCCGACTCCGAGCCGGCCCAACCACGTCGCAACCCGGTCGGAGGCATCGGCCATCTCCGCGAAGCTGATCTTGTGCTCCTCGCCGCCCTCCTCGACGATCCACAGCGCGGTGCGCTCGTTACCCCGGGCGATGACGTCAAACCAGTCGGTGGCCCAGTTGAAGACGCCGGTGACCTGTGGCCATGCGAACACCTCGACGGCCTTGGCATAGTCGCCGATCACGTCGACAAGCTGATCGCGGGCGGCGCGATACAGATCGGTGTTGCTCGTCATGGCGGATAGGATCTACGTCACACTAGTCCCCCGCTACCCCCGAAAGAGGGTGTTCAGGATGGTTTCCGGCTCGCCGCTGCTGCGTCCGCGAGACGCAGACGCGCTGCGGGCCGAGCTGCGCCGCGTCGCAGAAGAGTCGGGCATGCCGCTGACCTTCGGTGGCGAGGTGCACGACGACACCCTGCTGCTCACGGAGTTCTTCGGCACTCGCACGGGCGGCATGCGCGGGCTCGCGGTGCTTCCGAGCGCGGGGCTCGGCGGGGCCACCGTTGTGGCGCGGCGCCCGATGTCCGTCGCCGACTACCGCAGGGCCTCCTCGATCACGCACGACTACGACGGGCCGGTGCTGCAGGAGGGCATCAAGTCGATTCTGGCTGTCCCTGTCGTGGTGGAGGGCAGATCGCGGGCGGTGCTCTACGGCGCCTACCGTGCCGCGGCGCCGATTGGGGACCGCACGGCAGACCTGATGATCGCATCGGCGCGGAGGCTGAGCCGCGAGCTGAGCATCCGCGACGAGGTCGACCGGCGGCTGCGGCTGCGCGACACCCACCACGCCGGCGTCGGCTCGGGCGGGACGGCGACCGAGGAAGTCCGTGAAGTCCATGCGCAGCTGCGCCGGCTAGCCGCGGACCCGTCGGCACCGCCCGCGTTACGGGCCCAGTTGCGGGTGCTCGCCGAACGGCTGGCGCGGGGCAGACGGGGCGGCCCCGCTGCCGCATTGTCGGCGCGCGAGCTCGATGTCCTCGCTCAGGTCGCACTCGGTTGCACGAATGCCGAAGCAGCGAAACGTCTTTCGCTGAAGCCGGAGACGGTGAAGAGTTACCTGCGCAGCGCGACAGCCAAGCTCGACGCCCATACTCGGCATGAAGCTGTGACCAAGGCGCGCCGGGCGCGACTGCTGCCGTAGTGCAATTCGAGTAGTGCGCTACGCGTGAATGCCGCGCGGCCGCAGAACACGATCAGTGCCATGACCCCCGATGACCAGGATTGGCTGCGCCTGGCCGAGGAAGCTTTCACCAGCGACCAGGAGGACGAGGCCATGCGGGAGAAACCCGAGCAGCAGGCGCAATGGCGGTACCGGCGGCCCCTTGCCTAGGCTCAGGACGCGTGGCCCAAATCAATCCGTTTCGCATCGC
>DASQCE010000583.1:0-4104 GCA_035634855.1 Mycobacterium sp. | reverse complement strand
TGTTGTACGTGCCGTCGGCTTCGACCTGGTTCAGTGCGTCCTGGATCGCATTGTGCAGCACGGTGTTTCCCTTGAGCGTCGCAGCACCGATCTTGATGGTGCCGAAAGGCTGGCCCGCCATCTGGATGCGGGCACCGGTCTTCGTCGCGTAGTAACCCAATGATTCCGCGGTGTCGAGGTAGGCGTCCACCTGTCCGTTTTGGACCTGCTGAAGGGAAACATCGGCGTGGCTGTTGCGGGTGATGTCGACGCCCTGCTTGCCATCGGCCGTGCACCTATCGGACTGCTCCTGCGACAGCGATTCGGCCGTCGTCGCCACCGCGACTATCACCTTCTTGCCGCACATGCTGTCGTCCAACCCGGTGATGTGGGCGGGATGGTCCTTGGACACCGAGATGCCGGTGCCCGACCAGACGTAGGGCACGAAGTCGACGACCTTTTCCCGCTCAGGCTTGATGTAGAGCTGCGCCATGATCACGTCGCACTGCTTGGCCTGCAGGGTCGGGATGACCGCGGCAAAGGCGGACTCGACGAACTGCGGAGTAAGCCCGAGCTTGCCCGCGATGGCCTTGCCGAGATCGACCTCGCTGCCCACCAGCGCGCCGGTCTCATCGTGGTAGACGCTCGGCGGTGTGCCGTCGTTGGGCGCGCAGATCTTGAGCGTGCCGACCTGCAGGATCGCGGGCGGGGCGACCTTCGCAGGGGCCGGCGCTGCTCGGCGCCGACTGATCGGACGAGGACGAACAGCCGGACAGGGCGAGAACGACGGCGCCGACGATGACACCGGCTATGGCGGTCTTCTTCACGGTTCCTCCATGACTCGGGCGGTCTGGCGACAGGAGCAGGTGACGCACGCCACACCGGTAGACCTATCAAACGATAGGCGCCTATCGGTCGATAGGCTACCTTTCCACGAGGTTCATCCGACTTTGTTGCACAGATTTAACGACTTACCGCGTTCCCGCAGCTCAGCGAGCCGCGGCGGCCTCGAGCTCGCCGAGCCGGTGCTGCGTGACACCGCGAATCTGGTCGAGCGTGGTCTGGTCGACGAGCAGCGCCCGCACCACGAAGTCGGCGGCCTGCAACGGGCGGCGCTCCCGGATGCGGCCGCTAGGGCCACCCTGCTCGCGGAGGGTCTCGAACAGCACGCCGTTCACGGCCCGCTGGATGAAGCTCGGTTCGAAGACCACGAATTCACCGGCTTCTCGACCGCTGGAGATGAGGTGCTCGACCAGCTCATGGAACAGGGCGATGCCCTCTCGCTCGTCGACGAACTCGTCCATCCCGAGCACGGCGTCCTGATACAGGCCGCGGGCGTCGAACGGCTGGACCAGCGCCTCACGCACATCGCAGGCGATGGTCAAGTGGAGCTTCTCGGCCCATGTCGAATCCTCGGTGAGTCGGCGCCGGATCCGGTCGATCGACGGGCCGAGATCCAGTTCGACTAGCGTGCGGAAGATTTCGTGCTTGGCCTCGAAGTGATGGAACAGCGACGGCTGCCTGATATGCACCGCATCGGCGATGTCGCGGGTCGAGGTCCCGAAGTAACCGCGCTGGGCGAACAACCCCGACGCCGCAAGCAGGATGCGCCCCCGCGTCGACGACCAGTCGACTGCCGCCGGTCGCCAACCCTGTCCGTACTTCACGGCTCGATTGTGGCACCGAGTCGATCGATGGCGCGGTGCCGAACGTTCCTTACCGCTCGCAAAATCTCGAGATTTTCGAGCGGTAAGGAACGTTCGTCCGTCAACGCTTGGTGAAAATCGTTCGGTGCCAATCCTTGTCGGCGACGCCGGTGATGTCGCTCATCACATGCTTGATGGTGAGGTACTCCTCGAGCGAGTAGTCGCTCATGTCCTTGCCGAAACCGGAGGCGCCCAGACCACCGTGCGGCATCTCGCTGATGATCGGGATGTGGTCGTTGATCCACACGCAGCCGGCCTTGATCTCGCGCGACGCGCGCTGCGCGCGATACACGTCGCGTGTCCAGGCCGACGCCGCCAGCCCGTAGACGGTGTCGTTGGCCTGCCGTAGCGCGTCGTCGTCGTCAGTGAATGTGCGCACGGTCAGGACCGGGCCGAAGATCTCGTCGCGGTAGGCCTCGGACCGTTCGTCGACGTCGGCGATCAACGTCGGCAGATAGAACGATCCCGGCAGGTCGGGGGCGCTGCCACCGCTGACGATGCGGCCGCCCTCCCCGGGGGCGCGCGCGACCATCTCCGCCACCTTCTGGCGGTGGGCCGCCGAGATCAGCGGGCCGAGGTCGGTATCGGGGTCGTGGGGATCGCCGACGACGACCTTGCCCATCACCTCGCCGACGCCGGCGACGAAGTCGTCGTAGACCTCACGGGCGACGATGGCGCGGGTGGCGGCGGTGCAGTCCTGCCCGGAATTGATCAATGCGCCCGCGACGGCGCCCTGGATCGCGGCGTTCAGGTCGGCGTCGTCGAACACCACGAACGGCGCCTTGCCGCCCAGTTCCAGCTGCACGCGGTGGCCGTGCACCGCCGCGGCGGCCATCACCTTGCGGCCGACAGCCGTCGACCCCGTGAACGTCACCAGGTCGACGTCGGGATGTCCCGCCAGCGCGGTGCCGGCGTCGGAACCGGCCCCCGTCACCACGTTGAACACGCCGTCGGGTAAGCCGGCCTCGCTGGCCAGCCGGGCCAGCGTCAGCGTCGTCAACGGTGTCATCTCGCACGGCTTGATCACGACGGTGCAGCCGGCGGCCAGCGCAGGCAACACTTTCCACACGGCCATCTGCAGCGGGTAGTTCCACGGTGTGATGGTGCCGACGACGCCGACCGCCTCGCGCCGGACGCTCGAGGTGTGGTCGCCGGAGTATTCCGCGGTGGCCTTGCCCTCGAGGTGGCGGGCCGCGCCCGCGAAGAAGTCGATGTTGTCCACGCTGCCAGGCACGTCGAACTCGGTGGCCAGCCGCACCGGCTTGCCGGTCTGGCTGACCTCCTCGGCCACCAGCTCGTCGGCGTGGTCACCCGCCAGCTGCGCCAGCTTGGCCAGCACCGCGGACCGATCGGCAGGCGTCGCCGTCGCCCAGCCCCGCAGGGCCGCGCGCGCCGATGCGACAGCCCGGTCCACATCACCGGGAGCCGCCAGCGCGTACTCGGCGGCGGCCTCACCGGTCGCGGGATTGATCACCTGATGCAGGCCGCCACCGGTGACCACCGGGGCACCGTCGATCCAGCTGCCTGCCACGCTGGTAGATACGGTCGCAGTCATGGCCCAACGCTAACCGACCGTGAGCGGCGAGGCTACGCATTCCTGCAGCGCGAGGCCCTCCAAACGAGGGATTTCATGGCCACGGTTGCTTGTGACGACGGATTCCGTGCACAATCTCAGGCATGGCTAACCCGGGCGCACCGCACGGAATGGCGCCCGTCTCTTTCCGCGTCAACCATTCGCGACCTGGCGCGGCGTTCCAGCTTGATGAATTGTCGAAGCAGATCGTCGAGAAGCTGCAGCAGGACGGTCGGCGGTCGTATGCGGGCATCGGCAAGGCGGTCGGCCTGTCCGAGGCCGCGGTGCGGCAACGCGTCCAGCGTATGGTCGACGCCGGCGTCATGCAGATCGTGGCGGTCACTGATCCGATGCAGTTGGGCTTCGCCCGCCAGGCCATGATCGGGATCCGCTGTACCGGCGACACCACCCGAGTGGCCGAGAAGCTGGCGGGCATCGAATCCGTCGACTATGTGGTGCTCACCGCGGGCTCATTCGACGCCATCGTCGAAGTCGTGTGCGAGGACGACGACGACCTTCTCGATCTACTCAACACACAAATCCGCGCTCTTCCTGGGGTGATATCCACCGAAACACTCGTTTATTTGAAACTCGTTAAGCAGCAATACAATTGGGGTACAAGATGACAACTACCGATATCACACGAGACATTTCCACCGACCTGGGCGCGAAAGCGAACCGTTACCTGTGGGGTCACTTCGCCCGCCACGGTGAAGGCATCACGCCGCCGATCATCACCCGCGGCGAGGGCGTGACAATCTGGGACGACAAGGGCAAGAGCTATATCGACGGCCTCTCAGGCCTTTTCGTCGTTCAGGTAGGCCACGGCCGCAAGGAATTGGCGGA
>DASQCE010000582.1:0-3062 GCA_035634855.1 Mycobacterium sp. | reverse complement strand
GAAGCTTCGATGGTGTCGCTGACGATGATGGCGAGGCTGCTGGAGGCGGTGCGCCCGCACACGCGCCTCCTGTTGGTCGGCGATCCGGATCAGTTGGCGTCGGTGGAAGCCGGTGCGGTGCTGGCGGATCTGGTCGACGGCTTGGGTGAGGCCAGGATCGCGGCGCTGAAGACATCGCATCGGTTCGGAGTGTCGATCGGCGAGTTGGCGACCGCGATCCGGGTAGGTGACGCCGACCGGGTGGTCGAACTGCTCCGCGCCGGCGGTGAACACATCGAATGGATCGAGGCGGCCGATCCGCGGGAACGATTGCGCAATGTGCTTGTGCCCCATGCGCTTGCGCTGAGAACTGCCGCGATACTCGGCGACGGCGTCGCGGCGCTGGCGACGCTGGACGAGCACCGGCTGCTGTGTGCACATCGACGCGGCCCCTTCGGGGTGCAGCACTGGAACCGTCAGGTCGAGCGGTGGCTGACTGAAGCGACGGGCGAACCGATCTGGTCATCGTGGTATGCGGGGCGTCCAGTCTTGATGACGGCCAACGACTACGGGCTGGGCCTCTACAACGGCGACACAGGTGTGACAGTCGTCGACGGCGGGACGCTGAGGGCGGTCGTCGGAGGTGCTGGCGAGGCGTTGACGTTCGCGACGAGCAGGCTGGCCGACGTGGAGACCATGCATGCGATGACGATCCACAAGAGCCAGGGCAGCCAGGCCGACGAGGTGACGGTGCTGCTGCCGCCGGAGGACTCACGGCTGCTCACGCGGGAACTGTTCTACACGGCGGTGACCCGCGCGAAGAAGCGTGTGCGAGCGGTCGGGTCGGAACCGGCGTTGCGGGCGGCCGTCGAACGCCGCGCGGTGCGGGCGTCCGGGCTGGGACGCCGGTTGCGCGGGGGCGCGTGACGCTGGAAATTCGTGTCCTATACTCATGGACGAGCGACGGACACGGTACGGTCTAAGCGGGTTGACATTCCAGCCTCCCGGAAACGTCACGGCGGCGATCTGATCCCCGCCCAGAGGGCCTGAACCCCGACGTCAGCCGACAATTCACGGTTGTGCTTTGGGGCTGGGGGGTTCCGTGCCTGCAGGTTCAGCGGCGATTGTCACGATCCGGACCAGCATCGGCGCGCTCCGGTGCGCGCGCCGCGTCGGATCTGTACAGTCAGTCCGTCTGACATGCACGGCATGTCGCTTCGGCCGGAGCGACGGACTATCTGGGGTGAACAAAAAGGAGTCACGCACTTCCGTACTCAGCGTCGAAGCCGGACAGGGCTCGATGACGGTCGAACCCCAGCGGCTCCCGAAATTCCTGGCGCCTCCACAAATTCGCGCCGGGTTACCGACACAACAAACACGCGTCGTAATTTCGCCTAGGCCAAAGGGATTGTCGTGAGCCGATTTACCGAGACGATGTACCGCAACGCCCGGTGGAGCCTCAAGGGTATGGTCACCGGGGAGCCGCACGCGCCCGCCCGGCATACCTGGGCCGAGGTGCACGAGCGAGCTCGCCGGGTGGCCGGTGGGCTGGCCGCGGCGGGCATCGGACACGGTGACGCCGTCGCAGTGCTGGCCGGCTCCCCGGTCGAGATCGCCCCGACCGCGCAGGGCATCTGGATGCGCGGCGCCAGCCTCACCATGGTGCATCAGCCCACTCCCCGCACCGACCTGGTGCGCTGGGCCGAAGAGACCACCGGCGTCATCGACATGATCTCGGCGAAAGCCGTCGTCATCTCCGACCCGTTCATGGCTGCCGCGCCGGTGCTGTCGGGGCTCGGTATGACGGTGCTGACCGTCGAGGCGCTGCTCGCGAACGCCCCGGTAGGGCCCGTCGGCACCTGCGACGACGACGTGGCGCTGATGCAGCTGACATCGGGCTCGACCGGATCACCGAAGGCCGTTCAGATCACGCATGCCAACATCGTCGCCAACGCCGAAGCCATGATGGTCGGCTGCAACTTCGACCTCGACACCGACGTGATCGTGAGCTGGCTGCCGTGCTTCCACGACATGGGCATGACGGGCTACCTGACGGTGCCGATGTACATCGGCGCCGAGCTGGTGAAGGTCACGCCGATGGACTTTCTGCGCGATACGTTGTTGTGGGCCAAGCTGATTGACAAGTACAAGGGCACCATGACGGCCGCGCCGAACTTCGCCTACAACCTGTTCGCCAAGCGGTTGCGCAGGCAGGCCACACCCGGGGAGTTCGACCTGTCGTCGCTGCGGTGGGTGCTGTCGGGCGCCGAACAGGTGGACCCGCTCGACGTCGAGGACCTCTGCGATGCCGGGGCCCCGTTCGGGCTGAAGCCCGAGGCGATCATCCCCGCCTACGGCATGGCCGAGACGACCGTTGCGGTGTCGTTCTCCGAGTGCGGTGGGGGCATGGCCGTCGACGAAGTGGACGCCGACCTGCTGGCCGTCCTGCACCGCGCCGTCCCTGCGAGCAAGGGACACACCCGGCGACTGGTCTCGCTCGGCCGGCCGCTGGACGGCCTGGAGCTGCGCGTCATCGACGAGGACGGCAGCGTGCTGCCGTCGCGCGGCGTCGGCGTCATCGAGGTACGCGGTGAGTCGGTGACCAGGGGCTACACCACGGTGGCCGGATTCATCGCGGCGCAGGACGAGCGCGGCTGGTACGACACCGGCGACCTGGGCTATCTCACCGAGACCGGCAATGTCGTGGTGTGCGGGCGCCTCAAGGACGTCATCATCATGGCCGGCCGCAACATCTACCCGACCGACATCGAACGCGCCGCCTCCCGCGTCGCGGGGGTCCGGCCGGGCTGCTCGGTGGCTGTGCGGCTCGACGCCGGGCACTCGCGCGAGACGTTCGCGGTGGCGGTGGAATCCAAGGAGTACGGCAACCCGGCCGAGGTGCGCCGCATCGAGCATCAGGTGGCGCACGAGGTGGTCGCCGAGGTCGATGTCCGGCCGCGCAATGTGGTGGTGCTCCAGCCGGGGATGATCCCCAAGACGCCATCGGGCAAGCTGCGGCGCGCGCATGCGCTGACGCTCGTGAACTGATCGGCCAGCCTGGTCGGGCGGCGTAGATTTATCTC
>DASQCE010000581.1:0-9250 GCA_035634855.1 Mycobacterium sp. | reverse complement strand
CGGTCAAGGACCTCATCGGCGCCATCGAAACCTTCATCGACGGCTGGACGACCGCTGCCAACCGTTCGTGTGGACCAAGACCGCCGACGAAATCCTCACCAAAGCTAACCGTAAAGTCACTTCAAACACGCGACACTAGTGTTTGATGGGCTCCAGCGTCATCACGGGAATCTCCCGGTCGCCGGCGTCCTGCAGCAATACCTCGGGGTGCGCGCAAAGGGTGGTACCACGCAGGGTTTCTGGCGCCCCCGGCCATCGGACGCCACGGCCACATAAGTGGCGCCGCTCTTGATTCGCATCACAGGGTTCTCGCGGTTGTTGCCCGACTCGGCCCCGATGGTGGTCAGGATGACCACCGGCCGGCCATCCAGTGTTCCTCCTTCGCGCCCGTCGGTTGCCTCGTAGAGTGCCACCCGCCCGCTAACGTTTGCCTGGTACACGTCGGTCATGTCCGTCATACCGCCATCGACAGCTTCGTCGCGGGCTCGAGCCAGGTCGCGATGTTGCGGACGTACTCCTTGAAGATCTCGAGCCGCGACGGGTCGGCCTTGATCTGCGTTCCAGGCGCCTCGGTCACGAACGATGGCGCCCCACGATCGAGATCCCAGTTGTAGTCGGCGAAGTGGTGGAACGTCGATTCGGCGATCGCCCGGCCCATGGGTCTGCCATCCGGCGCGACCTCGCCATCGAGCACTACCGCGAGGTTGAAGTAGCGTCCGGTCGCAGTGCTGCGGCCCTGCGCGAGTGCGGTGGCGAAAGGTCCCTTCGCCGACACCAGGCCCTCGTGCGGGTGGGCGGGGAACCATTCGATCGCTCCGCTGGCGGTTCGGTCCGTGCGCAGCAGCTCGTGCACCGGTTCTGCCGCGAGCACCGGCTGGTAGTCGCCGTTGGCTCCGGAGTGATAGTTGGGCCACGAGATGGTCGGGGTGTCCTGGTCGTCGCACATCGTGCTCGGGTCGACGCCCTTGTCGTGGAACTCGTTGACCACGCCCAGCGACCCGAGCCGGCTCAGGCAACACCCCAAGTCCTGGTGATCACGCGCGGTGAGCACGCCACCACCGTTCTCGCGGAACCTCCGGACGGCGTAGGCGTCAGCGGCTGTGAGGCCATCACCGACGTCGACCGCCATCAGCCACAGCTGGTCGTAGCCGAGCTCGTCGAGCCGGCTGAGGACCGGGTCGCTGTCGGCACCGTCGGCCCGGTTACGCGCGGTCACGTCGTGGCCGGCCGCCCGCAGCTCGCCCGCCAGCAATGAGAAGCGGCTGATATTCCAGTCATCGGGATGCTCCGGGATCGTCGTCTGCAGCAAGATCTTCGACATCGAACTCACGCCTTTTCAAGGGATTCGGCTGTGCCTGACTCGGCCGGCACGCGAAGGTGCTTGCGCGCGGCCAGTTCATCGTCGTCGACCAGGGTCAGCATGGGCCGGCCCGGAACGCAGAGCATCGTGACCGTGAAGCGGCACCTCATGTCTTCACGGTTGTTGCCGTCCGAGTAGTGGATCACGTCGCCGCCGGGCTCCCAGAACGCCTCGCCGGCTCGGATTACGCGCGGTGGCGAGCCTTCCAGCTCGAACAGCATCTCCCCCTCCAGCATGTAGCCAAAAGCAGGGCCACTCGGATGCCGGTGCGGCGGGGCGCCCGCACTGCCGGGCGGGTAGTCGATGACAACGGTCATGGCCTGTGCGCCTTCCGGGATGAACGGCGGGCTCACTTCCTGCACAACGGTCAACGCGTTCTCCCATTGGGCATCATACCTTTTTGACATCGGTCGTTCCTCCTCGTGTGTTTCAGATGGTGCTGCCGCCGCCATCGGCGTGCAGGGTTGAACCGGTGATGAAGCTTGCCCGGGGTGAGGCGAGAAAGAGCACCGCATGCGCGATCTCTTCGGGTTCGGCGGTGCGGCCCAGCGGCAACGCACGGCCGAGTTCCTCGTTGCCTTCGCCCCACTCCGCTTCCACGCCTTCGGTTTTGGCGGGGCCGGGGGCGACGCTGTTGACCCGGACCCCGCGCGCGCCGAACTCGGCCGCCCAGGTGCGGATGAGCGATTCCACCGATTCGATGTCCGACAGGTCAGCTTGGACGAAGCGCACGCGCCCGTCGATTCCCGCAGCAGCGCTCTTGCCGCGCTGCTCGTCTCGACCAGTGCTGATGACCGAGGCACCCTCGCGGGCCAGCAGTTCGGCACACGCCAGGCCGATGCCCGCGGTTCCGCCGGTGATCAACGCGGTCTGCTCGGCTAATTCCATTGAAAGCTCCGAGGTTTACGCGACGTGTGCCAGTGCGATGCGCAGCCGTTGCCGTCCGCGCGACGCCCGAGACATGACGGTTCCGTGTGGGATGCCCAGAATCGCGGCGGTCTCTGCGTAGGTGTAGCCCGCTACTTCGGTGTAGTACACCGCTGCGCGGAAACCGTCTGGCAGCGACTCCATCGCCGCCTTGATTTCGTTGTCGGGCAACGCATCCAGCACCTCTGCCTCGGCCGAGCGGAGTCCCGCCGGCAGTCGCGCGGCACTACCAGCCAGATCCTTCTCAGTGATCCCGTCGACGGGAACTTCAGATGGGCGGCTCTTCTTGGAGCGGTACGCGCTCACCCAGCGGTTATAGAGAATCCGGAAGAGCCATGCCTTGAGGTTGCTGCCCTCCTGGAATGTGTGGAAACCCGTGTACGCGTGCATAAGCGCGTCTTGCAGCAGGTCTTCGGCGTCAGCGTCGCTACGCGTCAGCCGCCGCGCTCCGCGGGTTAGCACATCGAACAGGGGCTCCGCTTCACGGGCGAAGCGCGCGGCGACATCCTCATCCGATCCGGACGTAATGCGAACGGAAGTTGCAGTCATGATCAATCCTCGATTGCGTTGACGTGCTACCGGACCGGAGCGGGCGCGTTGTCGATGAGCCGGTCCTCGAAACGGGTGGGGAACACCGTCGCGGTGGTGGCGGGAACCAACATCTGGTCATCGAGCACCACTCCGAAGTAGCGCGCTCGCGGATCCGTGACGACGCGGCGGGGGTCGTTGCTCGCGCGGAGCCGGGTCCGGACGAGGTCGTCGAGTGGATACCGGTTGGGGCCGGCGACGTCGAGGATGCCGCCGGCGGTCTGGCTGATCGCGGTGCGGGCGACAGCGGTGGCGACGTCGACGACCTGCGCGCCGGTCTGCGCGTCTGCCAGACCTTCACCCGTGAGCGTGTTGACCCCCGGCTCCGGCGAGGCGGCGATCGCTGCGTGACCGTGGTCGTTGAGCTTGGCGACGACCTTCGAGCCCATGAGGCCGGTGCCTCCGATGACTACGACCTTCACGACGAACCTCCATTGGCGGCATTTGCCTTCGTGCTGCTGAGAGCCCGTGTCGGGCGTCAATATCAGACTCGCGCCTGCGAAGGTGAAGCGAACCCTTGAAAGTCCGTAGTCAGTAGCCGATGAGGAACTACTGAATGTTTGGGAGTCCGGGCTAGCGCGTCTAGCTGGCCCACGAGACGGTGCGGAGCTGCCTGCGCGAGGTGATGCCGAGCTTGACGAAGACCTTCCGCAGGTGCCATTCGACGGTGTGCGTACTGATGAACAACTGCGCACCGATCTCCTGATTGGTCAGGCCGTCTCCGGCCAGCCGCGCGATCTGCGCCTCCTGGGCCGTCAGCTCGCCCCCCGCGCTGACCGGCTGCTTGCGAACCTTCTCACCGGTGGCGATCAGCTCCCGACGAGCGCGTTCCGCGAAAGCCTGCGCACCCATTCGGGTATACATCTCGTGCGCTTCGTTGAGGTGCCGGCGGGCGTCGATGCGCCGGTTCACACGGCGCAGCCATTCGCCGTATTGCAAGCGGGTGCGAGCGAGGTGCAGGACGACGCGGGTGCGCTCCAAGCGTTCGATCGCTTCGGTGTAGAGGCTGTCGGCGAGGTCGGCGTCGTCGGCCAGAAGGGCCCGCGCGTTCGCCAGCGCGCCCAGGCCCCAGTCGGTTCCGCTGGCGCCTGCGCGTTCTTCAAGCCGCCGCACGGCCTGCGCCGCGGTTTCCCTGTCACCGGTGCGCGTCGCAGCTTCAATCAGTTCGAACAGACACCAACCGTGAAACCCGAGGTCTTCGTAGCCGCAGCCGTCCCGCGCGGCGACGAACGCGTCCTCGTACCGTCCGAGCCCGTTGTAGAGGACGGCGGAGAGGAACCCCGTCACACCGAGCACGCGGCCTTCACCGCTGGCAGTTGCGTCCGCGGCGGCTGCCTCGATCAGCCCGACCGCGTCGGCCGCAATCCCCCGCCACGCAGCCAGGTTCAGTGCGTGGTATCGCAGTGGGGCGTAGTCTGTCGCAGCCGTGATCGAGGCTGCCTCTTCGATAAGAGTTGCCGCCGTGGCGAATTCGCCTTCCAGCAGGTGGACCCCCGCGCGGTAGGCGAGCGCCGGTGGAAGTATGGCCAGTGCACCGGCGTCCCGCGCGTGCCGAACCGCCGCGGTGGCCAGTTGACGGTAGATCGCATCGTCCCAGAGTTCGCCGGTGGCGGACTCCTGCACTATGGCCAAGCCCAGCGACATCCAGCGCAGCGCTTGGCCATCGGCCTGCTGGGCTTGCGTGCACATGAGCTGCAACGCGGTGCGAATCGGGTCGGAGCCAGCGCTCATGCCGCCGACGATCCGATTCGCCATACCGCTCAGGAGGAGATCGATGGGCCGATGCGGCGTCGGTACGCGCCCGACCGCAGCGAGTGCAGCCTCGGCCACACTCACCAGCGCGCCGGGTTCACCGAGTCGCCCGGCGTACATGGCAGCGGCGAGTGCCTCGAGATAGGCCTCCCTGGCTAGGCCGTCGTCGAGGGGTTCCAGTCGCTTGGCCGCGTTGAGCAGTTGCGCTGCAGGCTCGACAAGCCGCGCCGCGCCGGTATCGCCTCCGCGGCTGCGCGCGAACTCCATCTGAGCACGCAACCGCGCCACCTGAGCCTTTTGGAGGTCCGACAACTGGCCGAGTTCGGCTATCGCAAGCAGTTCGTACGCCGCCGCAGGCGCCGCCGCGTCCCGTTTCGCCTGCGCCGCCGCGACCGCTCTGGCACTGCGCAAGGCGGGGTCCGACGTCAAAGCGGTGGCGCGCTCAAGGAACGTCGCCGCCGCGGCGATACCGCCTCTGCTCTGGGCTCGACCCGCCGAGGTTTCCAGCTCCGCGGCAACGGCATCGTCGGGTCCCGCCGCCGCGTTGGCGGCGTGCCACGCCCGGCGGTCGGGGTCCGACTGCGGATCGGTTGCGTCCGCCAACGCCCGATGTATTGTCCTGCGTTCGGTCAGATCGGCCGCACGGTAAGCGGCTGAGCGCATCAGCGGATGGTGAAAGCGCATGCGCGGACCGAACTCGATCACTCCCGCGGCTTCGGCCGGTGACAGTGCGTCGACCGGAACGCCCATCTGCGCGGCTGCGCGCAGAAACAACGCAGCATCGCCCACCGGCTCGGCCGCCGCGAGTAGCAACAGCCGCTGGGTAGGCTCGGGGAGAGACCGAATGCGGCCGACAAAGCGGTCCTCGATCGCGGCTGCCGACGAGCGCTTGCCCGAAATCCAGAACCCGCCGGCCAGCTCCGCCGCCGAGACGGTTCGAGGCACCTCGAGCAGGGCCAGCGGAATGCCACGCGTCTCTGCCACGATACGGTCTCGCACCCGTGGGTCGATTCCGCCAACCATCACTGATTCCAGCAGGTCCCGAGCGTCGCCGTCGGAGAGGCCCCTGATCACCAGTTCGGGCAGCCCGGCCAACGCCTCTGCGCCGCCGTCGCGGGCCGCGAAGACCACCGCGACCGGCTCGGCCAACAGGCGCCGCGCAACGAAGGCAAGTGTCTGCACCGACACCTCGTCGACCCACTGCGCGTCATCGACGATGCAGAGCAAGGGTTGATCGTTGGCGGCTGCGGCCATCAGGCTCAGCACCGCCAGCCCAACCAGGAAACGGTCGGGCGTTGCACCAATGCCGCGGCCAAAGGCTACGTTCAGTGCCCTGCGCTGTGGTTCCGGAAGTTCATCAAGGTGATTCAGCAGCGGTGCGCATAGCTGCTGCAGTCCGGCGAAGGCGAGCTCCATGTCGGACTCCACGCCGGCCACCTGGACACAGCGGACCCCTGAAGCCAACCCCGAGATGTACCGGAGCAATGCGGTCTTGCCTACGCCCGCCTCGCCGCAGAGCACCAGCACCTGGCTGTTACCGGATTGGACAGTCGCTATCAGACCCCGAAGCGTCGCGCATTCGCTGGAGCGACCGCGCAGACGCTGCCCCCGACCCTGGCTCGACATAGGCTCCACCGCGACTGTTTGCAGTGAACCTTACCGCTTGGCGGTTACCGGTTTGTGTCTGGTCCGATCTTGATCGTCGCGGCGTGAACGCTAGTCCTGGATGAAGGTGACCGTGTCGTCGAGCGGCGCCCGGCCCGTACGGGTGTATCCCACCGCGACGTCCTCGTGCCCGATCGACATGCCACAGAAAAGGATGAGCTCGTCCGGCGGCGACAAGATGTCCGCGACGGTCTTGCGAACCTGCGACCACGCCATCTGCGGGCAACTGTGTAGCCCTTCGGCGCGGAGCAGCAGCATGACGGTCTGTAGATACATCCCGACATCTGCCCATTGCGGCAGCCCCAGATCGCGGTCGATGTAGCAGAACAGGGCGGCGGGCGCGCCAAAGCAGTCCCAGTTCGCGATGGCGGCCCGCTGGCGCGCCTCCCAGTCCTCGCGCCCAATGCCGAGTGCGCTGTAGCGCTCCTTTCCGAACGCGGATCGGCGCTCCCCGTACGGGGATTTCAGCGCGGGCGGGTACATCTCGAACTCCCGCTCGTCCCAGGGGTCACCGGCAGCCACGCGCTCGACGGCGAGCTTCTTGAGTTGCGTCAGCGGCGCCGGTCACCACGTAAATGTGCCGTGGTTGAAGGTTGGATCCGGACGGCGACCACGCCGCCGCGGCAAGCACCCGCTGAAGCACCTCTCTCGGGACGCTCTCGTCGGTGAATCCGCGTACCGCCCGTCGGCTCGCTACCGCCTCATAGACGTCGCCAATCGCCTCTCATACGTGTCCTCACTGATGTCCTGTGTCGGCCCGGTGGCAGGTGGGACCAGTCACGCTCTGCTTGGCGCATACCCGCCGGGCCGCCTGAAACCCGGTGCTCCCGCTCTTATCTCGCGACTTGACCGGACCGTGACGGGCCAGCTTGTCCCCGTCATGGCACAGCACCTCGGACGCACAGGCGGGCCTGTGGCCGAGGTGCTGCTTTTGATGAATCCGCTTGGCGCCGAGATTGTTTGGGTTAGGCCTTGGCCGCCGCCTCGAGAATCCAGTCCTCGAATCGAGTCTCGAACAGGGTGGCGCTGTCGCCGGGTACCAGCGTGCGCTCCTCGAGTTCGATGCCCCAGTACCGCGCGGCGGGATCGGCGACGACCTCGCGGGTATCGCCGCGGGCGGTCAGCGCGGTCCTAATGAGGTCGGGAAGCCGAAATGCCTCTGGCCCGGCTATTTCGGTGATGCCGTTCACTGGGTCACCGACCGCGACGATAGCTACGCCTTTCGCGACGTCGGCAGCGGCCATCGGCTGAAAGAGAGCGGGTGGCATGCGCACCGTGTCGCCGACGGTCGCCGAGTCGGCGAGGGTGTTGACGAACTCGAAGAACTGCGTCGCGTGCACGATCGAGTAGGGGATGGGACCGTCGCCGATGAGGCTCTCCTGCAGCAGCTTCGCCTGGAAGTACCCACTCTGTGGGGCCAACCGATCAGTGCCCACCACCGACAGCGCGACATGGTGGCCAACGCCGGCATCCTTCTCGGCGGTGAGCAGGTTCGTCGTCGCCGTGCGGAAGAACTCCATCGCCGCGTCGTCGAGCGTCGGTGAGTTCGAGACGTCGACGACCACCGAGGCACCCGCGAGAACCTCGGGCAGACCCTCGCCCGTGAGCGTGTTGACACCGGTCGAAGGGGCCGCGGCCACGGCGTCATGACCTTGTTCGGTCAACGCGTGCACCACCTTTGACCCCACCAGGCCGGTTCCCCCGATTACGACGATTTTCATGATGAGCCTTCCTTAGTCGTGCGGTCGGCTTCAGTAGCCGCTCTGACGGCCAGAACGGATGCACGACCGCGAACTCATCCCGAGGCCAAAAGTTTTTCGGCGCTTGTTTGTCCCACTCCGCGAGTCCGGCGATGCGAAACTGTGCGGGTGAGCGACGCCCGGGTGCGCTACGCCCGCAATGGGGCGGTGAGCCTCAATTCCTTGATCGTCGACTTGCCAGATCCGATTTTGGGGTGATGACCGTCGCTCAAAGCGAGATGCGCTCGCGGCTGCGTCGGGCGTCTCCCGTCTCGGCGTCGAAGAAGTACGTCCGCTCCGGCGGCATCACGAGCCCGATTCGGGTACCGGACTCCCAATCATTGCCCGCCGGTGCCTGGACGATCACCCGCGTCTGCGCCGCTGTGCCTGGCAGGGAATCGTCCCGGACATCGACGAGCGCGGTCACCAGGACGTGGCTGCCCAACGGTTCCACGAAGTCGACACGAGCGGGCACCATGCCGTCGGCGTAGGCGCTGTGCAACTGCAGATGCTCGGGGCGCACGCCGACGGTCACTGGGCCGTTCGGGGAAGCAACCGCCGTCACCGCCGCGCCGCCGATGTGCAGGATCCCGGACCGTATGACGGCTGGAACCAGGTTCATCGGCGGACTGCCCATGAAGGCGGCGACGAACGTGTTGGCCGGGCGGTTGTAGATGTCGTCGGTGGTTCCGATCTGTTGCACTTTTCCTTTCGACATCACGCACAGCCGGTCCCCCAGCGTCATGGCCTCCACCTGATCGTGGGTGACGTAAATGGAGGTGACCGGGAGTTCGCGGTGCAGACGCTTGAGGTCGCCGCGTACCTGGTTCCGAAGTTTCGCATCCAGATTCGACAGTGGTTCGTCGAGGAGGAATGCCTGCGGCTTGCGAACGAGTGCGCGCCCCATGGCCACCCGCTGACGCTGGCCGCCGGAGAGCTGGCCGGGCTTGCGGTCCAGAAGCTCACTGATCTGCAGCAGTTCGGCCGTTTCGCGGACCCGCCGCTCGATCTCGGCTCGTGGGGTCCGGCGCTGCCGAAGACCGTACGCCAGATTGCGGTACACCGACATGTGCGGGTAGAGCGCATAGTTCTGGAACACCATCGCGATGTCGCGCTGTCCGGGAGCCAGGCCGTTAACCACTGTGCCGCCGATCCTGATCTCGCCGGAGGTCGGCTTGTCGAGACCGGCCGTTAGACGCAGGGCGGTGCTCTTGCCACA
>DASQCE010000580.1:0-2098 GCA_035634855.1 Mycobacterium sp. | reverse complement strand
CGGTTCACCACTGAAGGAGCCTGAATCTCCAGTGCGCGACGGGTTTCCGCCTCGATGTCGCCACGGCCGTCGATCGGCTGGGCCAGCGGGTTGACCACCCGGCCGAGGAACGTGTCGCCGACTGGGACCGACAGCACCTCGCCGGTGCGCTTGACCTGCTGGCCCTCTTCGATCTTCTCGAAGTCACCGAGGATGACCGCGCCGATGCTGTGCTCGTCGAGGTTGAGCGCCACGCCGAGCACTCCGCCCGGGAACTCCAGCAGCTCCTGCGTCATCACCGAGGGCATGCCCTCGACGTGCGCGATACCGTCACCGGCGTCGATGACCGTACCGATCTCTTCGCGCGCGGTGTCGGCGGTGAAACTCGAGACGTAATCCTCGATCGCACCCTGGATGTCGTCAGCGGAGATGGTCAACTCTGCCATGGGTTTTCGTCTTCCTGCTCTTACGGTGTGGGGTCTTGTCGTTCGTCGTCGGTCAGTCAGGCAGCTTCATCTCGGCGGCCGCCAGTTTCGATGAGAGCGTGCCGTCGATCACCTCGTCGCCGACGGCGATGTTCAGCCCGCCCAGCAGCTCCGGGTTGATGTGCAGCTGCAAGGAAACCGGGTGCCCGTAGATGCGGGTCAATACTTCTGTCAGCCGGGTGCGCTGCGCGTCGCTGAGGTCGGCCGCGGCGCTGACGTGCGCAACCACCTCGCCTCGGCGGGCCACCGCGAGCTCGGCCAGATCGAGCACCGCGTCGTCGGCGCGCTCGCCGCGAAGCAGCTCGACCGTCTGCGAAAGCAGCTGGACCGTCGTGGCATTCACTCCGGAGCCGCTGTCGAGGACATCGCGCAGCAGCTTGACCCGGCCCTCGGTTGGCGCGCTGTAGTCGCTCAGCAGAGTGGCCAGCCCCGGCTGTGTATCCAGGATGCGGCTGAACCGGAAGAGCTGTTCTTCGACGTCGCCGGCCACCTCTTCGCGCTCCGCACGTACCAATAGCGCCAACCGCGCGACATGTTCGACGGCGTCGACCAGATTCGCATCGGACGACCAGCGTCCCGACACTGCGGCCTTCAGCACCTCCAGCGAAGTGTCGCCGACCTTGCCTTCGAGCAGCGTCTCCAGCAGGCCGAGCTTCGGCGTCGGATCATCGGCCGGGTCGGCAAGATGACGCGTCAGGACCGACTCGCGCGTCAGCAGCTTGGCGACCGAGGCCAAATCATCGGCCACCGAAGACAACTGACGGGGCCCGAGGTCAGCCGCCACCTCGTCGAACTTCGCGACCAGGGCCGCCAGCGACTCCCGGCTCGCCGCGCGCAGCCGTGCCGTCGCCCGGTCTCCGATCACCGCTTCGGACGGTGCCATCGCGTCGAGCTCGTCGATGAACCGATCGACGGTGGCCGACTGCGCATCGGGATCCGACACGTGTTCGTTGACCAATGCGCCCGCGCGGCGGACAGACTCGGTACCCAGATCCTGACGCAGTTGGCGAACCAACTGGGCACGCAGAAGCTGAACCTGCTGGGCCCCTTGTACTTTGATCCGCTCAACCTCGGCATCGGCCTGGGCATGCAGCTGCTCGACGATGCGCTGGGCGTCCACCCGCGCCTCCTCGGTCACCTGCTTGGCCTCGGCCTTGGCCTGCTCGACGGCCTTCTCGTGCGCCTTCTCGGCCTCGGCCAACCGCTTCTTGGCCTCGGCGCTGTCCTCCAACTGCTTGCGCACGGTTTCCTGCTGATTGGCCATCATCCGGCGCACCGGCGGAACGACGTAGCGCCACACGATGAACACGATTAACGCGAAGCCGACGAGCTGACCGATGAAAGTCGCCATTGCCTACCGCCCCGAAGCCGATGTGGTCGTGTTGATCTCGACGCCGAGCACCCGGCTCGCCAAGGTTTCAGACAGGTTTTCCACGGACGACCGCAGGTCGGCCTGGATGGATAGGGCTTGCTCCTTCAACTCCGAGTCGGCTTGCTGCAAGGTCGACGCCACTTGCTCGGAAGCCCGGCCCCGCATGTCCTCCATGACCTTTCGCCCTTCCGCTCGCGCCTCGTCACGAAGTTTCGAGGCTTCGCCGCGCGCCTTGGCCATCTCGGCCTGGTAGTCCTGGTCG
>DASQCE010000579.1:0-3159 GCA_035634855.1 Mycobacterium sp. | reverse complement strand
AGCGATCGCACCGAGTCGCCGAACGTCACTTCGACGTCGTCGCTCACCGCGCCGAACAGGATGCGCACAAGGTCGTCTCGCATGATCTCAATCTCGCGATCGACGCGTGCCTCGTGCATCGGCCGCAGCGCCACGTCGTAGCTGCGCACACCGTCGGGACGCACCGCCGACAGGGTGAGGATCTGCGTGCGGACGTCGCGCACCGCGGTCTCCAGACCCATCCGTTCGATCACCTCGAGGGCGGTGCCGCGGATGTCGACTGCGTGCCCACCGACGCGCAGCTCGGGGGTGCGCTCGACCAGCACCGGCCGGTGACCTCGCCGCACCAGCCAGTAGGCCAGCGCGGGGCCCGCGATGCCGGCGCCCGAGATCAGGATCTCCGGCGGCCGTCGCACAATGCCAAAATATCCGCCATGACTACGCCGCCGGGGCCCTACGCCGTCGTTGTGGTGCTGGCCGCGGGCCTTGGCACACGTGTCGGCGCCGACGGCAACAAGGCGTACCTGCCGCTGGCCGGCCGCAGCATGGTGGCCTGGTCGCTGAAGGCGGTCACACGGGTGCCGCAGATCGCGCGAACGGTGCTGGTGTATCGCCGCGGCGAACGCGACCTCGCGCGCAAGACCGTGACGGCGGAGCTGCCCGCCGCGACGGTCGAACTGGTCGAGGGCGGAGACAGCAGGCACGCCTCCGAGTACAACGTGCTGCGCTACCTCGCCGACGACATCGAATCGGGTGCGGTCGACGTGGTGTTGATCCACGACGCTGCCCGACCGCTGGCCGGCCCCGACATGTTCGTCACCGCGCTTTCCTTCGCTCGCCGGTTCGGTGGTGCGATACCCGCATTGACCATTCCGGATGTGGTGCAGCAGGGCCCGGAGGGTGTCGAGCCGACCAGCGCGGCGGGCAGGTTGGTCCGGGTACAAACCCCGCAGGCGTTTCGGGCGCAACCGCTGCTGCGCGCGTATCGTGCTGCCGCTGCAGATGGATTCGAGGGCACCGACACATCGTCATGCATCGAGAAATACACCGACGAAGAAGTCCGCACCTTTCCCGGGGACGCGGCCAACATGAAGGTGACCTACGCGGACGACGTGACCGTCGCGGCACGCCTGCTCAGTCGGCGTGCCGGGACGTGATGATCGCCTCGACAAAAGGGGCGTCCTTTGGTAATTCCGCGACGAACGCGTCGGAGTCCCCGTCGACGAAGGCGATCGGCGTGCCGGCGCGAAGCGACTCGTCAAGCTCGTCGAAATCGTCCGATGTGCGGCTCGCCAGCAGCTGGGACAGTTGCTCGACGGTGAACCCTCGCGGGTACTGCACTGCCAGCAGCATCGAGCGGTCGAGGGTGCCGGTCACCGAGCCGCGCGTGTCTACGACCTTCACACTGTCGGTCACCGCCAGCACCGGCATCGCGACGGGATTGCCGCCCTGCAGCGCGGCAATCACCCGGTCGCGCACGCTCGCCGGCGTCAAGGGACGACGGATGTCGTGAACCAGGACGTGGCGCGGCCCGTCGTTGAGGCACTGCAGCCCGGCGGCCAGGCACTGCGCGCGTGAGCCCGGATCCTCGGCCACGGCGACACCGACGGCTGACAATCCATGCGCCGCCAGGGTTTCGCGGACGGCATCGGCCATCGGTTCGGCGACGGCGACCACCGCGGCACCGCGCATGGTCAGCGCGACGCGCACCAACGGCGCCTCCCCCGCCAACGGCGCGAAAATCGCGTCGGCGTAACCCACGAACGCGTCCGGCAGCGGGACGATGGCCGCAAGATCAATGACCATCAGCGGAAGCGGTCGAGGTACGCGTCCCAATCCCAGGCGGCCAGGAACTTCTCAGCGGCGGCATACCCTTTCGCGTACAAGGCCTCGATCTCGTTGTCGGAGATGTCGAAGTCGAGGAAGCCGACGTCGGTCGAGTCCACCCGGATCGCACGGGCGTTGACCCAAGGCTCGTTGAGGTAGGCCTGATCACGGCCCACCAGCGCCGTGGTGATGACGCCTTCCAGAAGGTGCGGTGCGCCGAGCATGCGAAGGGGCGCGAGGGCGGGGATCACCTTATCGTTGCCCTCGGGCAGGTTCGGCAACACCGTGACCCCGAAACTGGGCCAGCGGGGTTTTCGGCCGTCGGGGCGATCTAGTGAGTCGATCGGGAAGTTGGAGAGGATTCCGCCGTCGACCAACGTAGAGGTCAAACCGGTTGAGCCGCGCAGCGTGACCGGGCGGAAGAAGAACGGAATCGCCATCGATGCGCGCACCGCATCGGCCACGGACTGTTCGTCCGGGTCGAGGCCGTAGACCCTGTGGTAGTCCCATGGCAGCCGCACCAACTGCCCCGTCGTCACATCAGCGACGGTGACAACCAGCTTGTAGCGCTGCTCGGGGGGCAGGTTTTCGTCACGGATGGCCAGGTCGCCGAACGTGCCCACGCCGAGGTTTTTCAGCTGGCTGCGGACCCAGTCGTGTGCGTAATCCCCCTTGTAGATGCCGCTCCCCCGCAGCACCGCCCACGACGGACCCACGACAGGAAGGCGTTCAACAACGCCTGGGTCGGTGAACTTGTGGTAATCCAGCTGCAGCGCAAGCTCTTTGACTTCCTCTGGGCTGAGCTGGTCGCCCATCGACGCGGCCGCGACGATCGCTCCGACGATGGATCCCGCCGACGTACCCGACACGCGCTGTGCCCGGTAGCCGCCGTCCATCAAGCCAACGACGGCCCCTACCAGACCGATGCCCTTGACGCCGCCACCCGACAGCACCAGGTCCGCAGGCTTCGGCTCCGCCACCGCGCCGACGCTACACGGGGTCGAACGACGAGATCAGCCAGGTGTCGTTGATCTTCTTCAGGCCCACCTTGACCGCACTCGCGGCGAACGAGCCGTCGGGATTCTCCTTGCTGATGGTGTTCTGGTTGATGAACACCAGCACCACTGCGGAGTCCGGATGCATGTCGGACACCGCGGCCCGCACGACGGAGGCAGCGGTCTTCACCGACTTCTGCTTGGCGGCCGGCGTGACGATCTGCTGGGTGAATTGCGTGTAGTACGAGAGGAAGTCGCCGGTCAGATGCGACTTCGCAGCTGCGAAGTCCTTGTCCAGGCTCTCTGGTGAGTATGACAGCAGCGCGACCGTGCCGGTTTTCGCCGCGTCGAGCGCCAC
>DASQCE010000578.1:0-2625 GCA_035634855.1 Mycobacterium sp. | reverse complement strand
AGGGCCAGGCGAAGATCCTGCTCAACACGTCGCCGGTGGGCCGCGGTGGCCAGGTCGGCCCCCATATCGCGGCGCTCGCCGTGGGCACGCCCGACCCGGTCGGCGCATTCGAGCGTGGCGCCTACCTGCACGCGACGGTGGCCGCGCCCGGCCGAGGCCCGAAGGACGCCGCCAACACCGCGATCGAGGCTCCCGACGGCACCGCAATCTTCTTCAGCCGCTTGGCCGAACACCCAGAGCACTGGGCCGGCAACTACGACCGGGCCTCGGACGAGCCCGGCGAACAGAACGACCTCGACCTGCGCATCGACCACGTGAGCCTGGCCCAGCCCTTTGACAACTTCGAGGAGGCGGCGCTGTTCTTCAAGTCCGCGCTGGGGCTGCAGACGCACGAGGACATCGAGATCCCCGCGACCTACGGGTTGTTCCGTTCGCGCGCGGTGAGCAACCGCGACCGATCGGTGCGCGTCATCACCACCGTCGCCCTGCTCGACGACGATGCCGGTGTCACGGAAGACGAATCGCGCAAAAACTCCGTCGCCTTCGAGGTGCCCGACATCTTCGAGGCGTGCGAGCGAGTGTGGGCCCGTGGCGGCGAGCTGCTGCGCATCGGTCACAACTACTACGTCGACCTGGCGAATCGCACGGACTTTGACGCCGAGACCATCGAGCGGATGGAACGCCTCGGCATCCTGTACGACCAGATCGGGTCGGGGAAGTTGCTGCAGGCCTACACGCCGATGATCGGCAACCGCCTCTTCTTCGAGCTGTGTCAACGGATCGACGGATACGACTCGTACGGCACCGCAAACGCGCCGGTGCGGATCTCGGCCCACCGGGGTGTGACCCCGGGCCTACGCACCAAGGCCGTCGACGAGACCTAGCTGGTGGAGCGGGCGACGGGAATCGAACCCGCGTAGCTAGTTTGGAAGACTAGGGCTCTACCATTGAGCTACGCCCGCATGTGCAGCACCAGCAGACTGTACCGGCGCCGCCTGAATCAAATCCAATTGAAAGCATCGCGTGTTCAGCCCGTAGTATCTCGCGTGGTCAGGTCTGCGATTCAGATCGACCGATGGGCGCGGGGTGTAGCGCAGCTTGGTAGCGCATCCGCTTTGGGAGCGGAAGGCCGCAGGTTCAAATCCTGTCACCCCGACTCCAGACGCGTACCACTACAGACACGAGGAGCATCAGCGTGAAGAGCACCGTCGAGAAGTTGAGCCCGACGCGGGTTCGCATCAACGTGGAGGTGCCCTTCACCGAGCTGCAACCCGACATCGACACGGCCTTCAAGCAGATGGCCAAGCAGATCCGCATGCCAGGCTTCCGGCCCGGCAAGGTGCCGGTGAAGCTGCTCGAGGCCCGCGTCGACAAGCAAGCGATGTTCGACCAGGTCATCGGCGACGCGGTGCCCGGCCGCTACACCGAGGCGGTGACGAGCTCCGAAGTGCGCCCGCTCGGTCAGCCAGAGATCGAGATCACCAGCAAGGAGTACGGCCAGGACCTGACCTTCACCGCGGAGGTCGACATCCGGCCCGAGATCGAGCTCCCGGACCTGGAGGGGCTGAAGATCACCGTCGACCCCATTGAGGTGACCGACGAGGAGGTCGACACCGAGCTTCAAAATCTGCGCGCCCGCTTCGGCACGCTCAAGGGCGTCGAACGCGCGGCCGAGAACGGCGACTTCGCCTCGATTGACCTGTCGGCGACTGTCGATGGCGAGGACGTACCCGAGGCCAAGACCGAGGGCTTGTCTCACGAGGTCGGCTCCGGTCAGCTGATCGAGGGTCTCGACGATGCGATCGTCGGCCTCAAGGAGGGGGAGACCCGCGTCTTCACCACCACCCTGGCCGCCGGTGACCACGCGGGTCAGGAGGCGCAGGTGACCGTCACCGTCAAGTCGGTGAAGGAACGCGAGCTCCCCGAGCCCGACGACGAATTCGCGCAACTGGCAAGCGAATTCGACACGATCGACGAGCTGAAGAACAGCCTCACCGAGCAGGTACAGCGGGTGAAGCGCGTCCAGCAGGCAGAGCAGATCCGCGACAAGGCGCTGGAGGTGCTCCTCGAGCAGGTCGACGTGCCGCTGCCGGAGAACATCGTGCAGGCGCAGGTCGACGACACCCTGCACAACGCCATCCACGGCCTCGAGCACGACGAAAAGCGGTTCGAGGAGGCGCTCGAGGCGCAGGGCAGCAGCCGCGAGGAGTTCGACGCCGACAACCGCACCAACGCGGAGAAAGCCGTCAAGACCCAGCTTCTGATGGACACCATCGCCGACAAGCTCGACATCCAGGTCGGGCAGAACGACCTGACCGAGCGGCTCGTGCTGATGTCGCGGCAGTACGGGTTGGAACCGCAGCAGCTCCTGCAGTATCTGCAGGAGAACAACCAGTTGCCGGCGATGTTCGCCGACGTGCGTCGCGGCCTGACGGTCGCAGCGGTGGTGCACGGCGGCACCGTCACGGACACCGACGGCAACGCGATCGACACCACGGAGTTCTTCGGTCCGTCGGGTGAGCAGGCCGCCGCCGCGCCAGCCGAAGCCGCTGATGACGCCGCCGAGGAGACCACCCCCGGCGAGGTGTCCGCCGACGCCAAGTGACGCTGTGAGCGAACGGGCGC
>DASQCE010000577.1:0-6861 GCA_035634855.1 Mycobacterium sp. | reverse complement strand
GCGGTCTGCACCTTCGTCCCCGCGGTCACATACAGGCCGGCCTCGACGACGCAGTCATCGCCGAGCGAAATGCCCAGCCCGGCATTGGCGCCTAGCAGGCAGCGCTTGCCCACGGAGATGACCTGAGTGCCGCCGCCCGAGAGCGTGCCCATGATCGACGCGCCACCGCCGACGTCCGAGCCGTCGCCGACGACCACACCCGCCGAGATCCGGCCCTCGACCATCGAGCTGCCCAGCGTCCCGGCGTTGAAGTTGACGAAGCCTTCGTGCATGACGGTCGTGCCCGACGCCAGGTGTGCACCCAGCCGCACGCGGTCGGCGTCGGCGACACGCACGCCGGAGGGCACCACGTAGTCGACCATTCGCGGGAACTTGTCGATGCCGTAGACGGTCACCGGTCCGCGGCGGCGCAGCCGCGCCCGCACCCGCTCGAAGCCCTCCACCGCACATGGCCCGTAGTTGGTCCACACCACGTTGGTGAGCACGCCGAACAAGCCGTCGGCATTGAGCCCATGCGGGGCGAGCAGCCGGTGCGACAGCAGGTGCAGCCGCAGGTAGGCGTCGTAGGCGTCAGCGGCCTTGTCCTCCAGGGACGCGATCGTGGTGCGAACGACCACCGTCTCGACGTCGCGGTCGTCGTCGCGGCCGGTCAGCTCGGCCAGTTCGTCGGGCACCTCGGCGACCGACAGGCGCACGGTGCCCGTCGGACCGTCGGCGCCGAGTTCGGGTTCCGGGAACCACGTGTCGAGTACGGATCCGTCGGCGGCGATGGTCGCCAGGCCGACGGCTGCAGCAGATGTCACGTCGCCAAACGCTACTCGACTAGTCTCGGACCCTGTGGGCCTGGACTTGCGGGGCGACCCCGTCGCGCTGACCGCGGCGCTGGTGGATATTCCCAGTGAATCGCGGCACGAGCAGCGCATCGCCGATGAGATAGAGGCCGCCCTCCGCGAGCAGACCACGGGGTTTGAGGTCATTCGCAATGGCAACGCCGTGCTCGCCCGCACGAACCTGGGCCTGCCGTCGCGGGTGCTGCTGGCAGGCCACACCGACACCGTCCCTGCCGCGGACAATCTGCCCAGCAGGCTTGACGGCAACGTGCTTCACGGCTGCGGCACCTCGGACATGAAGTCCGGCGATGCGGTGTTCCTTCACCTGGCCGCGACGGTGGCCGACCCGCAACACGATCTCACGCTGGTGATGTACGACTGCGAGGAGATCGAAGCGGCTGCCAACGGCCTTGGCCGCATCGAACGTGAACTGACCGACTGGTTGCATGCCGACGTCGCGATTCTCGGCGAGCCGTCGGGCGGGTTCATCGAGGCGGGTTGTCAGGGCACGCTGCGTGTCGTCGTCAGCGCAGCCGGCACCCGCGCCCACTCCGCGCGATCATGGTTGGGCGACAACGCGATTCACAAGCTTGGCGACGTGCTGGCCCGGCTGAAGGCATATGAAGCCCGCAGCGTCGACATCGACGGCTGCACCTATCGCGAGGGGTTGTCCGCGGTGCGCATAGACGGTGGCGTCGCAGGTAACGTCATCCCCGATGCGGCGGCGGTGACGGTGAACTTCCGCTTCGCCCCGGACCGCAGCGTCGAGCAAGCGCTCGAGCACGCCCGCGGGATCTTCGACGGGCTGGCTGTGCAGATCGAAATGACTGATTCCGCGGCGGGCGCGCTGCCCGGGCTGACCAAGCCGGCCGCCGCTGAGCTCGTCGACGCGGCGGGCGGCCAGGTACGCGCCAAGTACGGCTGGACCGACGTGGCGCGCTTTGCGGCACTTGGCATCCCGGCGGTCAACTACGGACCCGGCGACCCGAACCTCGCGCACCGCGTTGACGAGCGCGTTGAGGCAGCTCAGATCACCGCCGCGACGGAGGTGTTGCGGCGATATCTGGCCGCTTGAAGCTGCTCATCAAGCCGTGTCAGCGAATAGGCAAGGGGAGGAATATCGCCCACGCCTGGGTGACGCGCGTGGCGAACACAGTCTTTGCGGGTGTTAGGGGGATTCGTCGCTCAACGGTATCTGCGGAAGCATTTGCCGCACGTTCAGGCCGTAGGAAAACAGGCCCGGCGTCTGATCGGAGTACGACGAAATCTGTGTTACCACATCGTTTCTGAGATCCGAATAGCTGCGCCGATAATTGCCGCCGTCCCACACGTTAAGGAAGGCCTCGGTGAACGCGCCGTTGGTGGCGCCGTCCATCGACGTCTGATCGTCGCGGCAGCCCGAGATCAGCACAACCTTGGCTTTCGCATCGGCCGGCCGCGACCGAGGCTCCCACCACGTCCGCTGGGCTTCGTAAGCCGCCTTGTTGGCCCTGAACTCGGCTTCGGTTACCTCAAGCGGCGCCTGCTTGGCGTTCGGTCCCGGGGCCCGGATCGCTCGCTCGCGGCCCGCGTCGCGCCGGCGGACGATTTCTCGGGTCACGGTTTCGCTGTGACAACTGTCGGACATGACGAAAATGCGGACGCCCGGGGCGAAGGTGCACAGGGCGCCGTACAGAGAGTCGTCGACCAACTCGGTGTCGTAGAGGCACCAGGTTTCATCGAGGTGGTCGGGTTCGTCGTTGTTCTCGTCGGGGACCTGCCCGCCGTGGCCGGAGTAGGTCAGGAAGAGGAAGTCGCCGTCCCCCAGTTCGGCGGCAGCCGCGTCCAGGTGGGCTCGCACCGCCTCGGCCGTCGCATCGGCGTTGAGCAACATCTTCGGGTCGAATCCGCGACTGACGGCCACTTCTTGCATGGCGTTGGCGTCATTCACGCAACCCGCCAGTGCGCCGTCCCATCCGCCGTACTGTTGCGGATCGACGATGTTCAGACCGATGTGAATTGATCGGCGTTTGGTCATGATTTCCCCTCCGGTGTGCACTTCTATTCACTTATGCTGCGCCTCCGCGGTACGCCATGTCTTGAGTAGCGGACTACCTGAATAACCGCTTGACGGCGTGCCTACTCTGGAAAACGCAAGCAGGTACGACAAGAGGTGGGCTGAAGACATGCTGGGTGACGACATCTCCGGTTGATCCCGGAGCGCTGAGCCGTACCCATTCCCGCTGTCGACGAGAGACCTCTCGCATGTCTTCCATTGCTTGTTCGAATCTGTCATTTTCCTGGCCCGACGACACGCCGCTGTTCACCGACCTGTCGTTCACCGTCGGCGACGGCCGAACCGGCCTGGTCGCACCCAACGGGGCGGGGAAGAGCAGCCTCCTCAAGCTGATCGCCGGCGTGTACCGACCCACGTCGGGATCGGTGACCGTCGATGGCACCGTCGGCTACCTGCCGCAGACACTGCCGTTCGTCGTGGAGCGCAGCGTTGCCGACGTGCTGGGTGTCGCACCGGCGCTCGACGCACTCAAGGCGCTGGACACCGGCGAGGCTGGGGAGGACGTCTTCTCGACGATCGGCGATGACTGGGATATCGAGGACCGCACTCGCGCGCAACTCGACCGTCTCGGCCTGGGCCACATCGCCTTTGAACGACGGCTTGGCTCGTTGTCCGGTGGCGAAGTGGTGTCGCTCGGGCTGGCCGCTCAGTTGTTGAAGCGACCCGATGCGCTGTTGCTCGACGAGCCCACCAACAACCTCGACGTCGACGCGCGGCATCGGTTCTACGACGCGTTGGACGGCTACCCGGGGTGTCTGCTCCTTGTCAGCCATGACCGTGTGCTGCTCGACCGGGTGGACCGCATCGCCGAGCTATATCACGGCGAAATGTTCTTCTACGGTGGCAATTTCAGCATGTACCAACAGACGGTGCAGGAGACTCAGCGGGTCGCTGAGGCGAACCTGCGCAACGCGGAGCAGCAGTACAAACGCGAGAAGCGGCAGCGGCAGGAGGCCCGCGAGCGCGCCGCACGCCGGTCGAGTACCGCTGCACGCAACCTGAAGAATGCCGGCTTGCCGAAGATCGTCGCAGGAAAGCTGAAGCGGGACGCACAGGAGTCGGCAGGCCGGTCCGATGACGTGCATGCCAGACGGGTGAATGAGGCGCGGGCACAACTCGACGGCGCCGAAGGTGCGCTTCGCGACGACGACACGATCGTGCTGGAGCTGCCCGATACCAACGTGCCAGCGGGCCGCACGGTGTTGCAGGGCGAAGGCCTTCGGGTCAGCCGTGATGGGCGAAAGCTCTTCGCTGACAACGGCATTGATCTGAGTATCCGCGGCCCGGAACGTATAGCACTGACCGGACCCAACGGTGCGGGCAAGTCGACGCTCATGCGCGTCATCGATGGCGACCTGCCGCCGGACGCGGGCACGCTTGTCCGCGCCGACGGCCGCATCGCCTACCTGTCGCAACGCCTGGATCTGCTCAACCCCGACCGCACGGTCGAGCAGAGTCTGGCCGCCTTTGCGCCGAGCCTGATCCATACCCGGCGGATGCATCTGCTCGCGCAGTTCCTGTTCAGTGGCAATCGAATTCACCTTCCGGTGGCGGCGTTGTCGGGCGGCGAGCGGCTTCGCGCCACGCTTGCGTGCGTGCTCTACGCCGAACCAGCACCGCAGTTGCTTCTGCTTGACGAGCCGACCAACAACCTGGACCTCGCCAGCGTCGGTCAGCTCGAGGCGGCGCTCAACGCCTACGAAGGCGCGTTCATCGTCGTCAGCCACGACGAGAAATTCCTTAACGAGATCGGGATCCAGCGCCGGCTCCGGCTATCGGAGGGTCGGCTGGCAAGCACCTAGTCGATCCTGATCCGCCGCGTCTTGACACGAATCAGCGGACGGACGGCTATCGGTGGCCGATGTCAGCCCGTTTGGGTCGCAGACGGTGACAGGCCCCGGCTGGCCGAACGTCGACGAGGATGCCCTGGCCTCTGCGGCGGCGTCGTACAAGGCGTTGGCGGCCAAGCTGGGTGGGACAGTGGTACCTCAGCAGCAGGAACAGCTGATGAAGCTTGTCAGAAGTCTGGGAGGGCGCGGGAGCGCTGGCCGCGACGGGTGAGGCCACCACCATCGTCGGCGGCCATGAGGCCAACGCCTCCCACGCCGCCGCGATCGCGGCCAAGCTGCATGCCGTGGAGGCAACGGTGGCCAAGACCAAGGTCCTGCCCCGGTGAAATCGCACGAGCACCAAGCCGAAGCGGCGACGGCGATCTCGGCCGCCGGATGTAACCGCTTCAGTCCGACTGCGGGCGCGTCGGTGCCGGCTGTGCGCGATCCACCCGCGGCGGCTCTGGCGCCCTTCCGGTGTTCGCCGAATCTCCCGGCGCGGCCTCGGCGCGATGCCGTGGCTCGTCGCGCTGTTCAGGCTCGTCGCGGCGCCGCGCTTCGTCGTCGGCTGGGCCGCGCGAGTCTTGCTGGGGCGCATGCAGATCACGCTGACCGGCGTCCGTCGCGTCGACGGACTTCCCGGCCGACTGGCTCGCCTGTTGGATGCCCTGCGTCACCTGCTGCGGTATCTGCTGAAGCCCTTGGGCCAGACCCTGCAGCGTTTGTGTCACCGACTGGGCCATCTGGCCGAGCTGTCCGGCCTGCTGTGCCACCTGGCCGAGGATCTGGCCCATCGCGTCGCTGCCGCCCGCACCTGACGCGCCGGCGCCTGACGCCCCGGCCGGGTTGGTAGCAACCCCAGGCGATCCCGGTGCACCCGGCCCCTGAGCACCCTCCAGTGCCTCGGCCGCGGCCCGCAGCGTCGCGGCCCCTTTCTGGTCGCCGTGCTCATACATCTGAGCGGCTTTCTGGAGTAACTCAGAAATTGTGCTGCCAGACGTCCCGGTGGCCTGAAGGGTGCCCTCTCGCGTTCCGAGCACACCGCTGAGTGCGGCGCTGACTGCTGAGGCGATCGCTCCGTGGCTCGTCTGCACACCGGCTGCCTCGGGTGCCGCCGCACCGATCAACTGCGACAACCCGGCCACCACTTCGTCGTGGAGCTGAGCGTACGACCGCAGGTCGTCGGGGTGTACGTACAACGGGTGACTCATCACGATCCTCGCTTTCTCACCGGCTCGCCGCGGGCCAGCCCGGCCAACTGTCCGGGTCGTTTCCCACCGCCGGCTTGGACTGCCGGCAGGGCGCCACGGCTTCTTCCGTCATCGGCGTTTCGGTCGAGTATCTCGTGGCGTACCAGTCGCCGAACATCGAAACCGCAGGCGTCCGTGCGGGCCCGTGCTGATTGGCAGGGCGGAGCGACACCGACCCGCTGGTAGCTCAATGTGAAATTCGGAATGGTCGGATTGGGCGATGGCCGCCAGGCGTAATCGATGAGATCTCGCACACCGCCGCCGAGGCTGAGCCGTCAGGAAGCACTGCGAAATTGATGACCCATCTCAACGCATAGCCGAAAACGTCGTCGCCACCGGCGCCGCTCCAGTTCTCGGTTCGGTCCGCCTTCGAGAAGCCCGGATAGGAGCCCTTTTTCGCGTCAAGGTTGAAGATTCGTACTTCGTCGGCCTCGGCGAACGCGCGGATCAAGGTGCCGTCGGCGCTCATCAGATCCGGTGTCTGCGCCCAGTGGTCGACGAAACGGATAATGGCAGGCATCTGGTAGCCCATGTTGGTGGCGGACGGGCTCGGACTCGGATCCCCGTGTGGTGCCGGTGAGCAGCGCCGGTCTGCGGCGTGCCGTCACCAAACGTGGACCGCGCATTCGACCACGTCGACTCGAAGGCGTCAAGCACGCTCACCCGCACCCCTGGTTCTCAATCGTCGGTGAAACAATCGTAGGTGCACGGCGAGGTCGGGCTTTGCACCAAATTCTCTCCGTCAAGATTGCGGTGCTGACCGCTTCATCCCGATCGCTGCGAACCGTGCCGCCGCATCGCGCAAGGCGTCGGCGTCGTGCGCCGTCACCGCGCGGGCGTGGACAAGTGCCAATTCGCCGAATGCACAATCGATTTCGGCGCACAGCCGGGCGATG
>DASQCE010000576.1:0-9082 GCA_035634855.1 Mycobacterium sp. | reverse complement strand
TACCTGACCGTCGACCTGCCCGACGACCGGTACGCCGAGACCTTGCCCGGCCCCGACGACGTGCCGCTGTTCCACCGGTATGAATCGTTTTACCGGCTGCTGGTGCGTGCGACGAATCCTCGTCCGGCGCAGCGGTTCTCGTCGGCAGAAGAGATGGCGACCCAGTGCAAGGGAGTGCTGCGTGAGGTTCTCGCCGAGCAGACGGGTGTACCGCGTCCGGGTACTTCGGTGCTGTTCACCATGCACGGCTCGGAGTTTGGGGCGGACCTGGCGCTGCTGCGCACCGACGTGTTCGTCGACGGCCGCCCGCACACCGTCCGGCTGAGCGCACTTGATGTCGCCCGCGCAATGCCGACACCGGCCCCGACCGAGGACCCGGAAAGTGATTGGCGGATGGACTGGGACGATGCGATCACCGCGCTGGAGTCCGGAAACCTCCGGGCAGCTCTGAAGTGTTTTGAGCGGGTGATTGCCGCGCTACCCGGCGAAGCCGCGCCCAAGGTGGCGTCGGCTGCCACGGCCGAGCTGATGCTCGAAACGGACGACGCACGGAATGCCGAACGATTGCGGCGGTCGTGCGAGCGGTACTACCGGACATTGTGGCGCACCGACCATTCCATGGTGAGTGCGGCGTTCGGCTTGGCTCGCCAACTTGCCGCCCGCGACAATCGGCCCGGCGCGATCGATGTGCTCGACCAGGTCCCGTTAACCTCGCGCCACTACGGCGAGGCTCAGCTGACGTCGGTGTTGATGCTGCTCTACGGGCGCGCCATCGCCGAGATCACCGAGGACGACCTGCGCGACGCGGCGCGGCGCGTCGGCCACTTGACCGAGACTGAGCCACGCGCCCTGCAGATGCGCGCGCTCGTGCTCGGCATCGCCCTCGACTGGATACGGTCTGGGAGGACGGCCGCCGCCGATCCGATCCTCGGCCACTCGTTCGACCAGCAGGGGTTGCGCGCCGGTATCGAGGAGGCGCTTCGGGAACTGGCGCGGCACTCGCCGCGGCGGCGCCATCGCTACACCCTGGTCGACCTGGCGAATTCGATCAGACCGCCGAGCTGGATGTGAGCCGACCCGTTGCCGTTGGGAGTCAGTCCGCCACGAACGGGCTTCAGCTCCGTCGGCGACCAGCGGTGGCCAACACCAAAATCGTGGCAACTTCTGCCTGACCGGCGACAGCCTATCCGTGGCGCACGACAACGGATCAGCCGTTACCACTGACAGCACGCCGCAGGCCCGTTCGTCGGCGGCAAATCGAAATGGCCGTCGCCGATGTCGGTGGCGATCACTACGTCGACCACGAAAGGCGGCCGTGACGTGCATGCGTCAATGTCCTTCAGGGATTGCAGACTTGGGATCACATTGGGACCACACGGTGTGCGATGCCGAACGATCGGCGCATCTGTGTACCTCTCGCATGCCCAAACAGATTGGAGGCAACCTGCGGAGACGTCTTGTCGCAACGTTCTGGGGGTCAAGCGTCGGTTCAGGTGGACGTCGACCTACGAAGCGAACTCCGAGGCGCCCGCCTACGTGCTGTACCGTCATCACACGAATTGGGCGGTCGCAATCCAGTCCACGCGGCTTAGAAGCCTAACGCAGACGTTCCCGTCGAGGACAGTGAGAACCATGAAGAGTCCGCTGCGCCTTGCGTATTCGTCGATACGTCCTCGTCTCCACGGTTATTCGCCCCGGTGGCTCTGTGAAGCACCAAGATAGGCACACTTCAAGCCTAGGTGTCCCATAGCTCGACACGACCGAGGAGGAACGCCGCGAGTTCGTCATCCGCCGCGACGACTAGTACGGGCGGATTCGGGCATTCCGGGATCGCCGGTTTGTATCCGGACACATAGATGCGAGCCGACTACGACCCCATCGATGGAAGTCTCACCCGGGCCGAGCAACTCTGGACTGCCTCCTATGGATAAACCCACGCGCAGATGCACCGGAAGGTCCTGGTTCGGCCCCGTTAACCCGTGGTGGGCCGGGTCAGGAACAGCAGACGGAACTTGCCAATCTGGATCTCGTCGCCGTCGACCAGCACCGCGGTTTCGATCGGTTCATGATTGACGTAAGTGCTGTTGAGGCTGTCGAGGTCGACGAGCAGGATTTGTCCGTCCTCCAGCCGAAACTCGACGTGGTGACGGCTGACGGTGGCGTCGTCGAGGAAGATGTCGCTGTCCGGATGCCGGCCCGCAGATGTGATGGGTTGATTGAGTAGGAACTGGGAACCGGCGTTGGGGCCGCGTATCACAAGTAGCAGGGCCGAGCGGCTCAGCGGGCCTTCCGCGGCCGAATCGCGGGGTTCAACACCTTCCGCGGCCGGGGCGTCCAACTCGCCGAGAAGGTGAGCGGGGAAAGCGTAGGTGGTGTCCCCTGTGCCTTCGTCCGACGTCTGGGCGTTGTCGTTGCGACTCACTTGCTGTCCTGGGCCGTTTTGGCGCTGTGGCGGGGCCAAAGCCCTCTTGGAGCGCTTCTTAGAAATTACCGCGCCGTGCCGCGCGCTGTCGTCGCTTTGCCGCATTGACCCCCCGGTTACTAGAGAAGAGGGGTCTTGACTAGGCCAGACGGCCGCCAGTGTGTGCTGGCGGCCGTTTCGTCTAGTGAACAGACGTCACGCGGTGACGTCTACAGAGGGGGCTGGGTGGATTTCAGCGACCGATCGCAAGGTCGGCACACCCGGTCCTAGTGGCGGGTGTTACGTGCGCGGCGCGTCCTCTGGCGGCGGCCGTTCTCGAATCGGGTTCGGGGGACGTCGGTTTCAGCATTGACTCGGCGGGCGTTGGCGCGTGATCCGTCGAACGCCCTGATGATGTGTGTGGGAATTGTGTGCATACGACCACGATCGCCGACTGGTGTTGAAGATCCGTTGAAACCTTGTGGTGCCAGTTATGACTTTCTCGCGGGTTGAGCAGCGGCGCTGGCAGCAATACTCCGGGCCTCGCTGACCATGCTGTCGAGGACGGCTGGCGGAATCGGGCTCCACGACTGGTTCCACCGGTCGCCGTGCAGGTCATCGAGCATCTCACCCAGCAGTGTCACCACCCGTAACCCGCCGTCCAGTAGGTAGTGGGCCATATCGTGCTCCGCGCATTGCGCGGCAATCCCTGCCAATGTCTGTTTGGCCTCGTCGGTTCGGCCTGCCGCGCTCAGGCACTCGACGAGCAGCCGGTTCGCCTGCAACAGCGCCCGCGGCCGACCCTGATGTTGGAGCCGTTGCACCCAAGCCCGGGCACGTTCGCAAGCCAGGACGGGTTGATCGGCGGTGAGCCTGCGTATTTCGGTCTCCTCACGCAGCTGGGCCGTGATCTCACCGAGGCCGCCGTCGGGGAGGGCATCTTCGTGCGTCGCCTGTGGCGAGACGGGCAGCCCGAGTCGTGTCCGTTCGTTGTCCACATGGGCGCGCAGCCGGGGAAGGCCGAGGGCGACCGCTACGCGTGCACCGTCATTGAGGAGACCAGCGGAGGCGATGCGGTCGCCGCGCACCGCCTCGATGCGCGCACCGATGACGTAGCGGGCGATCATGTTGTCCACCACGCCTCCCTCCGCTCCCAATTGGTAGTTCTCGCCGAGAAGCCGCTCTGACTCGTCCACATCGCCGCGCTCGTACAACAGCTCTGCAAGGAGGGCGTAGGCCAACCGCGCGGCATGTGAAGCGGTGGCTTCGGATCCTTCCGCCACCCGCAGCGCCTCGCGGAAGCAGCGCTCGGCTGCAACGACGTCAAGCTCCTCGTTCGCGGCCATGCCGGCCAGGCAGTGCCGGTAAATCAGGGTGAATGGACCATTGGCGCGCCGATGATAGGGATCCGCCCACTCTTGCCACCTGCGGGCGGCGTCGAAATCGAACCGGTAGATCTCCAGAAACGACGCGACAAGTGTGGCTGATGCGACCACATCGGGCGCCAATGTCTCTGGTCTCGAGAGACATTCGGAAACCAGCTCGTCAACGCCCGCGGTGTGGTCTGCGGAGCACTCCATGACCGCGCGGATGACGTCCGCCTCCACCCGCATGTCTTGAATTTCGGGCGCGGAGAGCGCGCGCCTTTCGGCGGCGGACTCGAACGCATCCAGCGCGGCACACGCGGCTACCGGCCGCTGCAGCAGCATGTGCGCCCATGCGGCCATGAGCTGCAATCTGGGGCTGCGGGCCACGAATTCTGATGGCAGCTTGGAAACCAGGGCGACCAACGTCGACGTCTTGGCGTGCTGGGTCAGCTCGATGCCGTGCAATTCCATCAGTTCGACCGCGCGCTCGTCTTCGCCGGCCGCGATCGCGTGGTCGACCGCGTCCCGCATCAGGTTGTGCTCGGCGAACCACCGAGATGCAGCGCCGTGCAACCGCACGATGCATTCCGGTTGGTCTCGTTCGAGCCGGCGCAGTAGGAACTCGGCGAAAAGATGGTGGTAACAGAACCACTCGCGTTCGTCATCGAGTCGCCGCAGAAAGAGGTCTCGGCTCTCGGCCTGCTCGAGTAGCGCCTGCCCGTTACCGACGCCGGCCAACGCGCATGCAAGATCACCGCTGATCCGCTCGGTGATGGACGTGGTCATCAGAAAGTCCAGCATCTCCGGTTCGAGCGAATCGAGCACGTTTTCGGCCAGATACTCATCGATTGCGTGATGACGCCCCGACATTCGGTCGATCATGGTGGCCGGGTTCACGCAGTCACGCAGGGACAGTGACGCGAGCTGCAGTGCCGCGACCCAGCCGTCGGTGGACTGCTCGAGGTGGGCGACATCGCTCTCGTCCAACGCCAGCCCACTCACGTCCACTAGAAACGCGCGCGATTCGGACAGGTCGAAACGCAATGCGGCGCCGTCGATTTCAATCAATTGATCTTGAACTCGCATGCGGCTCATCGGTAATCCGACACGCGTCCGAGTTGTTGCCACAACCTGGAGGAGGTTGCCGGCGTGGTCGAGCAGGTACGTCAGCGCCTCGGTCGTCGCGGCGCCGGTGATCCGGTGCCAGTCGTCGATGATGACGGCGATGCGGTTGCCGCTTTTGTGGATCTCGTTGATGAGCGACGTCAACACGTAGCGCCCGGCTTCGTTGCCGCGCGCCTCAAGCGCCTGCAGTAGGCCTTCCGCCAGGGTCGGTCGCACACTGCGAATGGCCTCCACCAGGTGCGCGAGGAACCAGACGACGTTGTTGTCGTCGCTGTCGATTGTCAGCCACGCGACTGTGACGCCCTGGTTGAGGAGGACCTCACGCCACTGCGTGGCTAGCGTGGTCTTCCCGAACCCCGCCGGCCCGTGGATCACGATCAGCCGTCGGTGTCCACCGGCGCACAACCTATCGGTGAGGCGAGCGCGGGTAACCAGTGAGCGGGCCGGGGCTGGCGGACGGTACTTGGTGAAAGCGCCGGGGGGTACCTCTGGCAGCTGCGTGTCGCCGCCTTCTTCCTCGGCCAGCAGCAGTGACAGGTCTTGGCGAAGGATCGCAGTCTCCAGATCTTGAAGTGCTGGGCCAGGGTCGACGCCGAGTTCCTCGGCGAGTCGTCGCCGCATCAACGAGGCGACCGCCAGCGCTTCGGCCTGCCGGCTCGACCGGTACAGCGCGAGCATCAGCTGGCAGTGCAGCCGTTCACGGAATGGATGCGCGAGAACCAAGCGCTCCAATTCAGCAATCACGGCATGGTGCTTGCCCAATGCAAGATCACTGTCAATTCGGCGATCCAGTGCGACCAACCGAAGTTCCTCCAGCCGCGCTGCCTCAGTATTCGCAAACTCCGGCGGGCCCAAGTCTTCGAGAACCGATCCCCGCCACAGGCTCAGCGCCTCACCGAGCAGTCGCGCTGCGCGCTGAGCGTCGCCGAGCCCCAGCGCCTCTTCGCCTTGATTCAGCAGGCCCTCGAACTCAGCGACGTCGACCTGGTCGGGGCCGACGAACAAGCCGTACCCGGCCTGTCGGGTTACGAGGGCTTCCCGCGCCCCAATGCCGGCCAACCAGCGCCGAAGATGAGACACATGGGTACGCAGTGTGACGTCCGCGCCGGCGGGTGGCGCACCGCGCCACAGCGCATCGGCGATGCGACCTGGCGGAGTGCACCGATTGCGATTAATCAGAAAAAAGGCAAGCAGCTCGCGCTGTTTGTGCCCGCAAAGCTCTAGCCTCTGCCCCCCGTCGGCAGCAGCGGCAAGCGGACCGAGTATGCCAAACCACGGTTTCTCAGTCGGCGGTGCTCCGCCGAGTTCCACCAGGTGAGCCTGTCCGCGTCGCGATCCCGACGGGTAAGCGTCGCAAAGGTTTGATCTAGCTCGACAACACGCTCACTCCCTCACTCAGGATCGTGTCTGGACACGACCCGCGACATGGGTCACAATGATCGCATACAGTATGCAATCACTATCGAGGAGTTGGCCGTGCCGAAGCTGCGACGCGACAATCTGCTGATCGTGCAATGCCACGACATTGGGCGATTCCTCGGCGCCTACGGCCACCCCGGTCTGCGCAGCCCTCGGCTTGATGCGATGGCCACCGACGGGATCCTTCTCACTCGTGCGCATGCCACCGCGCCTCTGTGCTCGCCGGCGCTCGGGTCGATGTACACCGGTCGCTATCCGCACAGCCACGGTTTGCTCAGACTGGTGCACCAGGGCTGGGAGTATCGGTCCGGGGTTCGCACGTTGCCGAAGATCCTGTCCGACGCAGGTTGGTACTCGGCGCTTTTCGGTATGCAGCACGAAACAACGCGGCCGACCCGCCTGGGTTTCCACGAGTACGACGTCTCGAATGCCTACTGCGATTATGTCGTTGGACAAGCCGCCGAGTGGCTGCGGAATCGTGCGGCCGATGTTCAACCGTTCTTACTGACCGCGGGCTTCTTCGAAGCGCACCGGCCATACCCACGCGAGCGGTACACACCCGCCGACGTCAACGAGGTGAAGCTGCCCGACTGCTGGCCCGACACCGACGAGGTCCGCCGCGATTTCGCGGAGTTCTACGGCGCGATCTCCGCTGCCGACGCCGCGGTCGGGCAGCTGCTCGATGTGCTCGCCGCGACCGGGCTGGACGCCAACACCTGGGTGGTTTTCGCGACCGACCACGGGCCCGCGTTTCCCCGGGCCATGTCGACCCTTTATGACGCCGGTACCGGAATCGCACTCATCGTGCGACCGCCGCGGGCCGCGGGCGTGACGCCGGGGGTCTACGACGAGTTGTTCAGCGGGGTGGATCTGCTGCCCACACTGCTCGGCCTGCTCGGACTCGACGAACCGGCCGGCGTCGACGGGATCTCCCACGCGCAGAATCTGCTCGCGTCGCCTCGCGAAACGACAGCTGTGCGAAACGAGATATTCAGCGCGAAGGCCCATCATGATTCGTGCGATCACGCCCGCGCGGTCCGCACCAAGGACTACAGCTACATCGAGACCTACCACCACCGGCCCGCGGCGTCGACGACGTTGGATATCCAAACGGGTTCGCCGGTGAAGGTGATCGTCCCGGAAGTCGTTGCACCGCAACCTGAACGCGAACTCTACGACCTCCTCAGCGATCCTCACGAGACCCGCAATATGCTTGCCGAGCCGACGGATGAGGCTGCGGCCCTCGCGGACCGGCTGGCAGCCACATTGGCCGGCTGGCGACAGAACACCGGCGACTTCGTCGGATGGGAGCATGCCGATGCACAGCTCGCCGAACACTACGCGGGACTGTACTGGCAGATGCACACTGCCGGCGGCGGTGTCGGCCGAACCAAGGTGCTGCGGAGCAGGCGTACCGCGCAGCCGCACAGGCCGGCGCCACAGCACTACTAGCTTGTCGCCAGCTCTACGACATTCGGCCGCTCTGCCGGCCGGCTGCGTCCGTTCGCCGGTTCGAACCGCACGAATACCCCTTTGGATGTGGGTGTGTTGCTGATGTCGGCGACGCTGTCCAGCGGAACGAGCACGTTGGTTTCGGGGTAGTAGGACGCCGCCGAGCCCCGAGCGGCGGGATACGCGATCACACGGAAATCCGTCGCGTGCCGCTCGCTACCGTCCTCCCAAGTACTCACCAAGTCGACCAACTGATGGTCCGCCAGTCCGAGCTCTTCGAGGTCGGCCGGGTTGATCAGCACGATCCGTCGTGCATTCTTGATGCCGCGATATCTGTCGTTCGGCGCGTACGGCACGGTGTTCCACTGGTCATGCGACCGCATGGTCTGCAACACGAGATGCCCTGCCGGCACGCGGATCCTGTCGAAGGCGTTGGAAGTGAACAGCGCCTTGCCCGACGGTGTGTTGAACCGGTACTCGTTGACCGGATTGGGAAGCCCAAACCCGCCCGGCTTGCGCACCCGATCGTTGAAGTCCTCGAAGTCGGGCACCACCCGGGCTATCGCGTCGCGGATCACGTCGTAGTCGGACTCAAAGTCCTCCCACGGAATCGCGGGCGCGTCGCACAGCGTCCGGCGAGCGAGCCTGCAGACGATCGCCACCTCGCTCAACAGATGCTCCGATGCCGGGGCGAGTCGGCCGTGCGACTGGTGCACGATGCTCATCGAGTCTTCCACCGTGACAAACTGTTCACCGGTCGCCTGGACATCACGGTCACTGCGGCCCAGCGTGGGCAGGATCAGCGCGGTCTCGCCGCACACCGCGTGCGAGAGGTTGAGCTTCGTCGAAATGTGGGCCGTCAGTCGGCAGTTCCGCATCGCCCGCTCGGTCAACTCGCTGTCGGGGGTCGCCCGCACGAAATTGCCTGCGAAGCCTACGAACAACTTCGCCCGTCCGTCGCGCATGGCCCGGATGGAGTCAACGGCATCGAGGCCGTGCTTCGACGGGGGAGTGAAGCCGAACTCCCGCTCCAGCGCATCGAGAAACGACTGCGGCATCTTCTCCCAAATGCCCATCGTGCGGTCGCCCTGGACGTTGCTGTGCCCGCGCACCGGGCACACACCGGTTCCTGGCCGACCCAGATTCCCGCGCAGCATCAGGAAGTTCACGATCTCGCGGACCGTTGCCACACCGTACTTCTGTTGGGTGACGCCCATCGCCCAGCACACGATGATCTTCCTGCTGGACAGCACGTGGTCGACGACCTGCTCGATCTCCTCGCGCGAAAGTCCGGTCGCCTCAAGGACATCTGCCCACG
>DASQCE010000575.1:0-2698 GCA_035634855.1 Mycobacterium sp. | reverse complement strand
TCAACAGCCAGCAGGATCGTGTTCACAGCGATGAGGACGCCGACGATGATGCCGGCCAGCGCGATCAGGTTGAGACTCTGTGTGGCGCCTTCGAACACGGCCGGCAGGTGCGGCCGTGGCGGGCCCGCCGTTGCGACGCCGCAGACATCGCGGTCGACGTCGGCCGCGATGTCGATGCCCCGGGTCGGGAGGACGAACGCGGCCGTGGCGTAACCGGGCGAGGAAAGCAGACTCGCGGCGACGTCCGCGGAAGGGGCTAGCAGCACGTAGCCGTCGTTGATGCCCTCGACGCGGTCGAACTCCGGGAAGGTCCACCCCAGGTGCGCCGACCCTGGAGGCAGGCCGGGGATGCGCAACTCGTCGCCGAGTTGTAGGCCATGCCGCTGGGCGATGGCGTCGGGCATCTGCAGCGGCACACCGGGACCGGCTGCCGGCTGGACGTCGTGGGCGCGCTGCTCGCAATTGAAGGGGCCGACCAGCAGCTCGATCTGACACGACCCGCCGAGCAGAAAGAACCCGTGACTGCCGCCCCCGACGTCCACGGGCGTCAAGGCGGCGACGATTGGGATCACTGCCTCCGCCCCTGCCACCTCGGCGTGCAGCCGGTTGACTGTCTCAATTGGCAACCGGCCGCTTATGTTTGGGGTTACCTCGACCACCCCGACCTCGGCGGCGTGGGTGAGCGACGGGCCGAATGCATCGAACGGGCGGACGAGCTCGGATTTGAGTATCAGGACTCCGAGGACAACCGTCACTCCGAGCGCGACGCCGATCGCGCTGAGCAGCGTTCGGCGCCAGTCGGCGATCAACGCGGCGAGGTGGATGCGCCGGAAAGACACCCATCCGGCGCGCAGCCTTCGCATCACTGCTCCACAGCGGGCGCGGCGGCGTCGACTCCGCACGCACGCCCGTCGACAAGATGCAGCTCGCGGGAGCCGTAACGCGCAGCGACCTGGTCGTGTGTCACCATGACGACCGCCGCGCCGTCTTCGTCTGACAGCGAGCGCAGGAGATCCAAGACCTCGGTCGACGAATGGCTGTCCAGGTTTCCGGTCGGCTCGTCGGCGAGGATGATGGACGGCCGGGCCACCAGCGCGCGCGCCACCGCCAGCCTTTGCATTTGTCCGCCCGACAGTTCGGCCGGCCGGTGCCGCGCGCGGTCGCCGAGCCCGACCCGTTGCAGCAGCTCCTCAGCGCGTGCGTCGGCTGATCGGGCAGCCATACCGTCTAGAACCAGCGGCAACGACACGTTCTCCACTGCGGTCAGCATTGGCACCAAGTTGAAGAACTGGAACACAAATCCGAGGTTGCGCCGCCGGAACGCCGCGCGCGCGCCGGTGCTCATCGACCACACGTCCTGGCCGGCCACCGCCACAGTGCCGGCATCCGGTGCGTCCAACCCGCCGGCAATATGCAGAAGGGTCGATTTGCCGGCTCCCGATGGTCCGGTCACGACGACGAATTCGCCTGCGTCCAACGTGAAGTCAAAGTCGACGAGCACGTGCACCTGCTCATCGCCCCTGCGGTACGTCTTGCCGACGCCCTTGAGCTGCAGTACCGGCTTCACGCTTGGACCGCCGCGATATCCGCGTCGGGCCGCCGTGCCAGGGTCAGCAACTGGTGCCGGTTGCGATGCTTTCCACGATCTGCAGGCCGGTAAGCATCGCCGGCTGGCGAAGTAACCGCCAATGTCCCGTCAGGAAACATCGAATCAGGCCTCCCCATTTGGTGTTGTGACCGTTAATCGTCACTCGCGTAAATTGCGACGGGCGCAGTAGCACGCTACTGCAGTCTGGCCCGATCTCGGCGCGGTACTAGTTAAGCCCGATCTTGACCTCCCGCTAGCTGTCTGCCCAGACGGCAGGGACCATCAGGGCAACGCGGCACCAACCGCTACGGGTGCACCATGTGGACTCGTTAGGGCCGCTGGTGGGCTGACAGACACGCGGCGAAGCCGGCGATCGATCGCATCGCTTAGCGCCGGGTCAACAACGCCGTACGTTTGCTGGGGTATTCCCTGTCCTGTGGGGCAGTCGGACCACCGTCAATCCCGCAAAACCGATCCAGGAATCCGACCACCCCCAACAGCGCAAAAGGTGGAGCCTCCTATCAGGTTTGAACTGACGACCGCTCGCTTACAAGACAGCTAAACACCGTCCGGGGAAGGTCTTCGCGGTCCACGCGTCAACCCATTGCCGCCGCACATAAGCCCGTGACCTGGGTGAATAGGTCCGCAAAGGTCCATCGTCGTACGCCGAGGTTGTGGCTGAGTTCTTTTGGAGTTGTGTCAATCGTGTGTCAGCGACGATGGGGACGATCCGTCGGGCTCCTGCCTGAACTAGGGCCGCCCGGCCCGGCCGCCATGATCGCGCACACGGTGCGCGTCCGCCGCTGTCGACGAGACCGTCGGTATCGATCGACAATAAAGAACACTGACCCCAACGGACTGGTCATGAGACAAGACTCAGCTCGGGATCTTGTACTCGCCGGTGTCGTGGTGGGCGGCCACGAGCAGCTCGCGGTAAATGAATTTCAGCTTCTCCATCGGGAACCAGCCGTGTCTGTAGCTGCACGTCGATATGTCTTGGAGCATCGCCAGCGTGAAGCGCCGGTAGCCCCCCGGCGTGCGCAACGGCTGCACCACGGTGCCGTCAGGCATTACGAACTGGCCTCCGCGCACCCGCTGGTCTAGCCAGCT
>DASQCE010000574.1:0-12564 GCA_035634855.1 Mycobacterium sp. | reverse complement strand
CGCGAGCGATCAGCCAGGCCGAGCGAAACAGAAGGAGCAATGAGCCTGATAGCGCCCCAGGACCCGACCAATTGTCAGCCCCACCAAGCAATATTCTCTGACCCCGCCATGTGCCCGACGAGGACGAATCTGAGGGCACGTCGAGACCGCGAATGGCCGCCTGCAACAACGTGCTCAGCGTCGACGGATGGTATGGCTCGGTGTAGGCCTCGCGGACGATGACCCAAGTTTTGCCACCAACACTTCCCCCGTTAGACGCGGCAGCAACTCCCACTCGGGCTGCGGCTTGTCCGCGAGCATTTCGACCGGCTTGAATCAATTTCAGAGGAGGTTCTGCCGGTGTCATATCGAGCGTGCCGCCGATCGTCTTGGTTGTAGAAGTCGAAGAAATCTCTACCGAGGAGGAAGGTCGGATGGCATTGAGTACGAACCCCAACGCGATACCGGATTCATACCATCGCGTCACGCCTTGCCTGGCTGTTCAAGGTGGCGACGACGCCCTCAAGCTCCAGCGGTCCCCGCAGGACCAGCTCTACGGCGACCGGGACGGTTGCATCATCGACCGGTTCGGTCATGGGTGGATTATCTCCACACATGTAGAGGACGTGGAACCGGCGGAGATGACGCGGCCGATGGCCGGATGAAGGGGTGTGAGCCGTGAAGTATGTGCTTTTGTTCGTCGAAACCGAGCAATTCAACAGCGATATGGCGGAAATGAGCCCGTCGGAGCGAGAGCGGGCGTACGACAGGGTCAACGAATGGTTCGCGAATCACTCGGACAAGCTGCGGGGCGGAAGCAAGCTGAAATCATCGGACACGGCGACGACGGTGCGACTCGACCGTGGTGAACCGGTCATCATCGACGGGCCTTTCGTCGAGGGCAAAGAGATCGTGAGCGGCTACGTCGAGATCGAGGTCGCCGACCTGGATGAGGCGTTGCAAGCCGCCAAGACCTGGCCGGGCTGCCCGGTCGTCGAGATCCGCCCTGTGGAGTTTGAGTCCATGTGACTGATGCGGTGAATAACCAGTTGGCCCGCGTAGTGCGAGAACACGCGAGCCGGCTGACCGCGTCGCTGATGCACGTGACCGCCGATTTCGCCAGCGCAGAGGATTTGGTACAGGACGCCGTGCTGGCTGCACTGCGACACTGGCCGGTGGAAGGGATCCCCGAGCGACCGGACGCTTGGCTGTTCACGGTCGCCAGGCGGCGCGGCCTGGACGCATTACGGCGCGAACACAACTACCTCGCCAAGCTGACGCAGGTCCAGTGGCCCATCCAGCCGGAGCCCGACGAGCGGCTGCGGCTGATCTTCATCTGCTGCCACCCGGCACTTCCGCGACAGGCACAGATAGCCCTGACCCTACGGGTCGTGTGCGGCCTGACCACTGCCCAGATCGCCCGGGCGTTCCTCGTCCATGAAACGACGATGGCGCAACGGATCACCCGCGCAAAACAAAAGATCACGGCCGCGCGAATTCCATACCGAATTCCCGCCGATGACGAGTTAGCTCCCCGCCTGACGGAGGTCCTCGCCGTGATCTACCTGCTGTTCAACGAGGGCTACCTGTCGACGTCCGAGCGGGCTCAATCGCGCGATCTCGTCGACGACGCCGAATGGCTGGCGTCCTTACTTCACGAGCTGATGCCGACGGAGCCGGAAGTCGCGGGCCTGCTCGCGCTGATCCGGCTGCACCGCGCCCGCGCAGCGGCCCGCTTCGATCTCGACGGTCGCCTCGTGCTTCTGCAACACCAGGACAGGTCTCTGTGGGACAGGAACACGATCGAAGGGGCTACTCGGGTAGTGGCCCGCGCCGCCAAACAACAGCGCCCAGGTCCGTACCAGCTGCAAGCTGCGATCATCGCCTGCCACGCCGAAGCCGAATGCTGGCAGGACACCGACTGGGAGCAGATCGTCCTCCTGTACGACATGCTGCTTCACCTCGCGCCGTCACCCGTCACCCGGCTCCACCGCGCCATCGCGCTGCGCTACCGATCTGGGCCACAGGTGGCGATGACCGAACTGGACATGCTCGCAGACGAGCTCGACCGCTATCACCTCTACCACGCCACCCGGGCCGATCTCGGGCGCGAACTCGGCCGCCCCGACGAGGCCCGGATCGCTGATCGCCGCGCCCTCGAGCTGACCGCCAACCCCGCCGAACAGGCCGTCCTTCACCAGCGCATCGGCTACTCCTACCGAGAGGAAACCTCCGATAACGATGACTGACATAACCCAACTGCATCGCGCGCTCGTCGCCCGCGTACTCGACAGCGACGGGACCTCGCCACCCGGGCTGCGCCGGGCTGCTTTCGACAATGCCGGTCTCAGTGAACCGATTCGCACTTTGATCGAGAAGGTGGCCTACCGCGCCTACAGCGTGACTGACGATGACATCGCCGCGGTCCGCGCCGCGGGCCTAACCGAGGACCAGATCTTCGAGATCGTGGTGTGCGCTGCCATCGGCCAGGCGAACCGCCAGTACACCAGCGCGCTTGCCTCGGTGGCCAACGCAACCGGAGAAAGGGAAGGCCGGCGATGAGGCTGGAAATCCTTGATCGAGGTCACCGCCTTGGCACGAAGGCTCTGCTGGCTCTTATTCGGCTGGTTTCGCGCCAGCCGGTGGTCGACGCTGTCAAGCTGGCGTTCTACCGCCCCGACTTCTACGGCGGTGGTGATCTCACCCACGAGGCTATGCGCGGACCCTCGGCCTGGTCGATCGGCGATCGCGAGCTGATGGCGGCGTTCGTCTCGAAGGTAAACGAATCGCAGTTCTGCATCGCCGCGCACTCGGCCACCTCGGGCCTGTGGTACGGCGATCACGAGAAGGTTGTCGCCACCCTCGCCGAGGTGGAGACCGCGCCGATCGACGAGCCGCTCCGGGCGACGCTTCGCATGCTGGGCAAGCTCACGCGCGGCCACAGTATTGATCCGGACGAAATGGGCGCTGTGCTGGCCGAAGGCGTTTCCCGGCCGCAGATCGAGGACGCCTTGGCCGTATGCCTGGCCTTCAACATCACCGACCGGCTGGCCGAAGCGTTCGACTTCAGCGTCGCGAGCCCCGCCGCCATGAACGCCGGTGCCCGGCACCTCTTGAAGCGCGGTTACCGATAGGCACTGTTGTTCCCTCGAACGCTCGCCGGCACACGAGGTGGGGAGAACGAGCGCAACACCGCCGAGCGGCCTGGCCCTGCCGCCGTCGGTGGCGCGGACTATGACTGCCGAAAGTCTCTGTAGATCAACATCTCTCAAGTCGGGACGTCCGACACGCCCACCAACACCTGAGGTTTCAGGCCCTAACAGCTAGCAACTCTTCGTCCGTGAGGCTGCGGATGTTACGTCGCACACTGCCGTTGCATCTGTCATACACCGTTCACGCAGCACACCTTGAGCAGGCGCACGGGACAGAGGCAGGTCGCCCCTCATTCAGCTTCACTTATTGGGATCGGTAGCCGCCCACAAGGTCTCTACTTACGGCGATGACGACGCCATCGAGGCGCGCACGGCGAAAGGAAAAACAGCAATGAAGATCGTACCCACGCGGATCGAGGAACAGATCAACCGCGTCGACCGCACACGCAGCCTTGCGATCGGGATCACCACCGGCCTCACCGCGCTCTGGTGCGCCTACCGCCTAATCTGGCTGCTCTACACGGCGATTACCTTTTCCAGTGTCGGCTGGTCCCCGATTTCACTGGTCTTCCCATTCGTGCTGTGGGGCGTGATCGGTGTCGTGGCGGCGATCGCGGCCATCGGCTTCCTGACCCGTTACGCCAGGGCAAGCTCAACGGAGCTGGTTGAAGCAGGGCGTCAGTAAACGCTACTCGGCCTGGCGTTCGTCACGATGTGGACGAGCGCCAGGCCGCTGAAGTCATGCGAGCGGCGCAGTAGGCGGCGGCGGTGCAATTGGCGCCGCGGGCCCGGGAGGCGTCAGAGGCGCCGATGGCAGATGCGATATTGGGCCCGCACTTCCGGCAGCCAGGGCCGGCGGCGCAGCCGCAGTTACAGGTGCGGAAAGCGGCAGAGGCGCCGACGGCGGCTGCGGTCCTGGCGCCGAACCTCCAGCGGGCGGGGGCGCCGCCCCATCGGCCGCCCAACTGGCCTGGAGTTGGTTCGCGACGAAAGCTACTCCCTGGTCGACCATCCCGGTCTCTACGTACTGGTTGTGCGCCGAGAAGCTCCTGCCGGAAGAATCGCAAACCAAATCGTTGTCGACACACAAGTCGATGGTCTTGGCCAAATACTGCGATCCGATCGTGATCGGCGGGTCATTGATTGCGTGCATGAACCGTGTCGATGGTTTTCCGAACAGGGCAACCGCTGCGATGTGGTTGGCCACGTCGGGTGGCATCGGCGCTGGTACATCCGCGGGAGAAACCCCGTCCGGCACCGCGTTCGCGGTGACGAAGCCCATGACGGCCGCGCCTTGGGAAAACCCGCCGAGCACCATCTTGGTGTGAGGGCAGTTCGCCGCGGTGGAGAGTACATGCGTGCGCGCGTCCGCGATTCCCTCGACGGCGGTGGGGAAGTCGGTGGTGGCAGGGTAGTCGACCGCGTACACCCCGACGGACTTCGCGCCGACTTGTGTGCGCAGCGCGTCGACGAATGCCTCGCCCGTGGGGCCAACGCCGGGCGCCTCGGTGGTGCCGCGGGCGAAGACCACCTCGGCATCGGGGCACCCCGCGGCGTGCGCGAACGGTACTGGGACTATCGGTATCACGAAGGCTGCCGCTGCCGCCGCGCCGATCAATTCAGCGATGTGGCGTGGCCTCACGGTCCAATGCTGACACACTGCGCCGCCGAGCGCGCGTCGAGCCAAATGCCGCGCATCATCGATCGCGGCGCCGACGAACTGCGGCTTCGACATAAGCGACCTCCCCGACTCGCAACGGTGTCCACTACGTCGCGAGATTGTCGTCAAGTGTTACGCGAAACCAGATGCTGTTCGGGGGACCGGAGTGGATTGCAAGCGAATTCTTAGTAATTCATAGCCGAATTCACAAACTCGCCTTGCTGTCAGCCAGCCACGTGTTGGCGACCTAGAGCCGACTCGCGGCGAATGTTGCGGCCTGGTTGGTCATCCCGGTCTCGACGTAGGCAACGTGCGCGCGCATGTCCCAGCCGTCGGAGCAGATCGGATCGTTGGGCACGCACAAGTCGATGGTCTTGGTCGCATAGAGAGCGCCGATCGTGGGCAGCGGGCCAGGGGACAGGGTGTCTGCAAAGGCACTCTTCGGAGCGCCGAAGAGGGCCGCTGCTACGACGTGATCGGCGACCTGCGGTGGCATTGCCGTGGTGGATAGATCGATCACTCCTGCGCCTTGCGAGTATCCGCCGAGCACCATGCGGGTGCCCGGGCAGTTCCCGGCCATCGACTGGATATGGCTGCTCGCATCACTGGCACCGGCGGGCGTGCTGCTGTCAAAATCCCTGCTGGCCGGATAGTCGACCGCGTACACCCCAACCGAACGGCCGCCCAGTTGCGAACGAAGCGAGTCGACGAAAGCCTCCCCGACACCACCAACACCAGGCGGCTCCGTGGTGCCGCGAGCGAACACGATCTCGACGTCCGGGCACGGATCCGCGGCTGCGGCCGGGACTTGAATGAATGGCAGTGCCCATGCTGCCGCCGTCAGGCCCCCGACGATGCGTGCGATCCGGTATGCGGTCGTTGTGCCCATATTGGTATGTCGCAACGCGACCGAGAGATGTCACATACCCGAATACATCAACCCGTCTGGGTCGTACTTCTGCCGGACGGCGGCGAGTCGCGCGAGATTGTCACCGAAATAGCGTGACGCAGGGGTGTCCGGTTCGAGGTAGTTGACGTAGCCGCCCACCGAATACGCTTGCACCGCCGCGTGTGCATTGGCCAGCCACTCGTTGGCGAACTCCACAGCCGCCTCGGTATACCACTGAACGCTGGCCGCCTGACGCCGCCAAGGGAAGGCTGTGTCGCCGGAATCGACGTCGCTCACCGATCCGGACAGCGACTCGATCACCGTGGTCGCAGAACCCGCTGGTTGAGGCCAGGTCGACGTCGCGGCGACGATCGATTCCGCGGCGGTAGCTGTCATCTCCCCGATGATGTCGGAGCCCGCCACGAATGCCCGTGGCTGCGTTGCTTGGGCGCCGCCTTCGAAATAGTGGACGAAGTCTATGCGGTTGAGGGTTCGGCTCGTATTGCTGACAGGGTGCACCCCTATTGCGGCGCTGAGGTCGCTGGCTCTGCCCGGCCCGTCGCGGGCCGGCGTCGCCAAGACGATGGTGCAGCCCCCGGAACCCGAACCCGCCGTGATGTTGACCATGCCCCAAATCGCGTGGTCGGCGTTGTGGAGCCACTCGTGCCAGCCGGCGATCGCCTGCGCAGTCGCGCCCTCGGGGAACACCAACGTGGCGATGTCCCTGTCGGTGGCGGGAAACGTTCGGAACGTGAATGACGTGACAACGCCGAAATTGCCACCACCGCCTCCCCGCAACGCCCAGAACAGATCGGCATGGTCGTCAGCCGACGCAGTGATCGCTTCGCCGCTGGGCAGCACGACGGAAGCCGACACCAGCGCGTCACACGTCAACCCCGAGCGCCTGGCGTCGCACCCGAGGCCGCCACCCAACGCCAAACCGGCAATGCCGACGGTCGGGCAGCTACCGCTGGGGATCGACCGGTCATGCGCCGCTAGTGACGTTTGCACCGAATCCAGTTGGGTTGCAGCCGAAATCGTTGCAAGCCCGCGGTCTTCGTCGTAGCTGATCCCGCCGGGCAGCTGTCGCAAATCGATGATCATTGCACTGTTGGCCGCCGAAGCACCGATGTAGGAGTGCCCGCCACTGCGGGCGGCTACCTTGATGCCGTTTCTCGCGGCGAACTCGACCACCCTCTGCACGTCGTCAATCGACTGCACCACGACGACCGCCGCCGGTGTCGAGTCGTCGAATCGCGAGTTGAAAAGGTTTTTGGCCGCGGTGTAGTCAGCGCTGGACGGCAGGACGACTCGGCCTTCGATCGCGTCATCGAGGGCCGCCCAGTCCCGCAGACCGGACACCATGGACGACGTCAGCGAGTCTGCAGCCGGAGGCGCGACCTCCGGGGTAGGTCGGCACGACCCCAGCAGTGCACCGGCGGCAACGGCGCCGAGGGCGCCGCGAACGAACGCCTGACGTGAGATCTCCCGCGTCATGGCCGGGATATAGCTGTGGGTGCTAGGCGACCTGTTCGAGAAGAGGAGCCGCCCGTGACGCCTCGGGACGAGCGACGCGCAGAGCGCGCGGATGCAGGGCAACCAACGAACCCGAACGGACGACACCCAACGGCCCTTGGCGGATGAAGCGCGCGATCCCCGTAGATCGCACTGCCAATACCGCCTTGGCCTGGCGGTATCCGACCCGCATCCCGGCTGCGCAAACTATCAGAAGGCCGCCGATGCCCGGCAGAGCGATTGCGGCAAGCGCCGACAGTGACGCCGGTGCCAGGACTGCCCTGACAGTGTGCTCGAGGAACGACAGCGCAGATGCCGGGCCGGCGCCTTCGGTCACCATCGGTGCCGTCCCGGAAAGCGACAAATCTTGGCTCAAGCCGGTGGCCGCGATTCCTCCGAGCACCACGGGCGCGGTGACATTGCCGAAACCGGGTAGGCCCTCAATACCCGAAATGGGCGGGACCTGCACCGGCACCGGCGGCGACATTGCCGGTGGCAGGGCCGAGCCGGCTGCAGCGGCCACGCCGGCAGCACCGTCACCGCCGGCGTACATCACCGTCGCGTTCGCCGCTGCAACGCCGAACAGCGAGTAAAGATCAGACGGCACTTGCGCCAGGGCGACGACCACGTTGTTGACCGAGGTGAGCATCTCCTGCACCAACGCGATGACATCGGCGACCGGCGTCGTGGATGCGGGAAGCGACATGACCACGCCAGGAATCGACAAGGCGACGGCCGCAACCTTTGCGACCGCATCCGTCACCGGCGCGACCACTGTCACCACGGGTGGCGGAGCCGGGTTGACAGGCGGCGCGGGGACGTCCGAATCCGACGCGGCGACGTTGGTGGCCGGCGTGGTCACGTTCGAATCGCTGGCGACGGTATTCGAGTCCGATGCGGCGGTGTCGCTGGTGACCGCGGCGACATCAGCGTCGTGCTTGGCGGTCTCGGTGCCCGTAGTTACCGGATCTGTCGTCGTTTCCACGACGACTGTGCGCTGGCGTGGTTTCCCGAGCAACTGAAGCTTGCGGATGATGTCTCGAAGAGTTGGTCGTGTGGACGTCGGCGGGGTGGCAGTCACGGTGGCTGTCACGGCGGCGGTGGCGGTCGGCGCGGTTGCCGGACTCACGCTTTGGCCCGGATCCTCCGTCGCCTGACTCTGGGTGGTGGTCGAACCCGAACCCGTGGATTCGTCATCGGCCGCGGCGATCGCTCCGCCGGCGCTGCCGATGAGGAGGCCTGATGTGAGCACGCAGATACCCGCTGCGAGGCGCAGATGCGTCGTAATTGTGGTCTCCTCCCACCAGCAAGCGATCTGGGGCGGTAGGTTTATCGATAGGCATTCTCGCACAGCTTACGTCAATAGCCATCCCGATCGTTGCGATGAATTTGCGCACCGACAAACGGCGACAAAGCACTTCTGCACCAGCGTCAATAAGAGCCGATCCGCCGTTGCCGCGCCTCGTGCGCAAGAGCGGTCGCGGCCCAGCTAGCAAGCGGTTTGAGCCCGTCCCCTTCGCGGTGGCGGGTCCGGCAGTCAGGACCGCAGCGTGAGTCCGGCGTGCGCGGGCAATTCCATTCCTTCATGATCAAGTCGCGTCTTTCATGATCAATTTTGCGTTGCCCGGCGGTGGGGTGATGCATTTTCTGTGGCCGGTGCGATGGAAGCCCCGAAGCCACCATTATCCTCTTCGGGAAGCGTCTCGCGGAGAAGGCCGGCTGGGACATAGCACACGCGACGGCGCATCTCCGATTGATCATCGCGAATACAACTCTCGAACGCGGCTGTTCCCGGTGGTACGACTACTCGCCATGGCTTTCGTTCAGTTCAGCGGCGTGACCTACCACGACCCCAAGCTCGCGTACGACAGTTACGTTCTCTATACGGGCGCCGACGGCGTCACCCGGCTGATCGACCTCAAAGGTGTGGTACGCAAACAGTGGCCGTATGCCGGTGTTCCTGCCCGGATCATCGACCCCGCTCTCAATGCCGGACGCATCGGCGATATCGGCGTTCAGCTGACCCAGTTGGACGAATCGCCCGGCGGCATCTACGGCAACCGCACCGTCGGCCAGCTGTCGTGGACGGGGGAGAAGCTCTGGGAGTGGGGCACCGAGGCGCCCGGCGGTGCCGCCCGCCAGAACCACGACTGGGAACTGCTCGAGAACGGCAACCGGCTCTTTCTGGTGGCGATCCCGCGCGAAGTTCCGGCGCTCGGCCCACACATCGTCGGGGACCAGGGAATCTACGAGGTGGCACCCGACGGGCGAATCGTCTGGGAATGGAAGGCCGGTGACCACCTCGACGAATTCGGCTTCACCCCTGACGGGTTCGAGTACCTGCGCCGAAGCGTCGCGCGTCAACCGGACAACATCTGGGGCTACCTGGAAATCAACAGCGCCAAGACGCTCGGGCCCAACCATTGGCATCGCGAGGATCCCGGCACGGTTTTCCACCCCGACAACATCCTGATCAGCTCGCGCAAGGCGAACACCATCGCCCTGATCGACCGATCCTCCGCAAACATCGTGTGGCACCTTGGTCCCTACTTCGAAGCGGATCCGGGTGCTGAGCATCAGCGGATCAACAGCCATGGTTTGCCGCGTCCGCTCGACCAGATCTCCGGTCAACATAACCCGCACTTCATCGCCGAGAGGCTTCCCGGCGCAGGGAACCTGCTCGTGTTCGACAACCAAGGCGGTGCGGGTTATCCGCCTGCACCCCTTGGCATTTACGCGGGTTCACGCGTGCTGGAGATCGACCCGGTCACCAAGCACATTGTGTGGCAGTACACCGCAGAGGACTCGGGCCGGCCGCCGTGGACCTTTTTCAGCTCGTTTGTCAGCAATGCGCAGCGCTTGCCCAACGGGAACACGCTCATCACGGAAGGAATGCACGGCAGGATCTTCCAGGTCACCCCCTCGGGACAGGTGGTGTGGGAATACCTCACGCCTTACGAGGATTACGCGGTCGCAGGCGAACCCGAGGTCAAGGTTCCGACGGTCGAGGGTGTCGATCGCCCGACGCTGACCCGGATGATCTACCGATCGCAAGCCGTACCGTTCGAGTGGGTCCCCGTCAACGGCCGGGAAGGCGGGTGGTGACTTCCTGAAGCATCCAGCCGTTGCCATCCGGATCACTGAACGACGCGAACGACGCATAGCTGCCGCGCTCCGGGTCAGGGCCAGGCACGCGTGCCGCGGTCCCGGCGTGGTGGAACACGCCTCCTGCGTCGTGGAAAACGTCGCTGACCTGCGCGCCATGATCTACGAGTTCGGCGCGCGCCGCCTCGATATCGTCGACGACCAGGTATAAGCCTTCGGCCGAACCCGCTGCTGCCGTGGTAATTCCGGTGCCGAAGATGACCGAACACGACGAGCCGGGCGGGGTCACCTGCACTACCCGGAAGTCATCGCCGGCGGAGAAGTCGGCATCCAGCCGCCAGCCCAACCGCACGTAGAACTCCTGGGCGCGGTCCACGTCGGAAACCGGCAGCACCACGACCTCGAGTCTCATGTCCACGGCCTAGGGCTCCTATGCGGAAGGGCGGCAGCGACTTTCGTCAACGGCGCAGGTGGAATGGCGGCGAGTCGCGCCGACCACACCATAGTGGACGCCGGCATCAGGGAACAGTGAATGAACGTCATACACATCATGCCGGGACGGTTAACACCGTCGCACGAAACAAGCAACGCGTGCGGCAGCGGCGCCTTCGCCAGGGTTTCCGGTCATGACCTTCTATATTGCGCGGCGCGGCACGCGGTAACATCGCTGGTCGGCCTGCCGATATACGCCACAACATCGATGTTGCACGTCTTCTCCATACCAGATGACGTGCAACGGTGAGCAAACTATGCTCGCACCGGGTGAGCGCTTGACCCGCGGCAGTGACGTCGGTTTGCGACGAGAGTGGGGCCAACGGTGGAGACGGTGCTGGGACTATCGATGACGTCCACCAGCGTCGGGTGGGTACTGCTCGACGGAGTAGGTCCCGACGCCACTACCCTCGATTACGATGCCTTCGACGTCCAGGCCGGCGCCCAGGCACGGAATACATCCCAACACGCAGCGGCCGCCCGGGGCGCGCAGGCGATCGCGACGGCAAGCGGTCACAGGGTGGGTTCGGTCCGGGTGACGTGGACCGAGGACATCGAAGGGGACGCCAAGGCCCTGCTGAAATCATTGGCAGACTTGGGTTTCGACGACGTTCACGCTATCTCGTTGGGTAAGGCCACCCAGGCGTGGGGGATCGAGGTCGGGCACGATCACACCACGACCGCTCTGTGCATCCTCGAGCCCGACGCCGCGACCGTCATGATCGTCGCTACCGGGGCCGGAGCCGTGCGCACCGCCGTCACGGATACCTGGGAGACCGCCGAGGACCTCATTGACTGGCTGCGGACCGTCTTCCGCCGAGACGGCTGGTTGCCGGAAAGCTTGTACCTTGTCGGCGCACTCGCTGATCTGGATGAAGTCACCCAACCGATCGCCGACGCTCTGCCGATACCCGTCTCCGATTCGGGAGACACCCAGCTGGCGCTTGCGCGCGGGGCGGCGCTGGCGACGGTCGGCCGGCTGGATGCCGGTGACGCACCGTCGACCGAGCCGCGCGAGCGGCCATGGCGGATGTCACGTCCGAAGAAAACGATCATTCCAGTCGCCGAGACGATTGCCATGGCGACGGTTGGGCCCGTCGATACGGATTCACCGGCTGCTGAGCCACCACGCAGTGACGAACCGCGAAGCGACCGACCCTGGCTGGTTTCGCATGCGAGGAAGTTGACCATCTCGGCCGCCGCTGCGGCGGTTTTCGGGGCGGCGCTGTCGCTCACCGCGAGCTCGGCGCTCAATGTCGAAAACACGTCTACGCAGGCTGGAGAGCCGGCGGCGGAGCGCGCGCCCTTCACCTCGGCCAGTCCCTACCCGGTCCTCACGCCGATATCGGCGGCACCCGCCGCAGGGGCCCATCCGCTGGCCGCGCCACCGGCACGGCCGGAAACCATCGCCGTTCCTCAGCACTCTGCTTCTGCTTCGCCGCCCGCGACCGTTTCCGCCGCCGTGCCGGATATCCCGCTACCCGGGTCTCTGCACGGGGTCTCGCCCGGTCCGCAATATGTTGCCCCCCTTGGGATGGGGCCCGGCCCGCAACCGGCGGCTCCGCTTGCGGTGCCAGCCGCTCCGCAACCTGTGGCCCCGCTTGGATTATTCCCTGAGCCCGAACCGCTTGGGCCACCGCCCGGGCCACAACCGCTTGGGCCACCGCCCGGGCCACAACCGCTTGGGCTACCGCCCGGGCCACCGCCTGGGCCCCAATCGCTTGGGCTACCGCCTGGGCCCCAACCTGAGGCTCCGCTTGCGGTCCCTGCCG
>DASQCE010000573.1:0-10683 GCA_035634855.1 Mycobacterium sp. | reverse complement strand
GTCGGCCCGCGGGTAGAGGCCGTTGGAGCCGATGTAGGTGGAGGGCGGAATGCCAGAGCCGGCCAGCTGGTCACGCATGATCTGCGCGAACTGAACCGCTGGGCCCGATTGCGCCTGGTTGAGCGGTGGCGACGAATAGTTGACGTGGAAGCCGCGGCCGGTGGGCGGACCACCGTCGGCATGGATGCTCACGATGGCATTGGGTTGCAGGGCGTTGGCCATCGCGGCGCGTTCGTCGACGCAGGGGCCGAGTCCGGTGTCGTTGCCCCGCGACATCGCGGTGCGCACGCCCAGGGCATTGAGTTCGGCTCGGATCCGCAGGGTGGTGTCCCACGTGAACGTGTGCTCCGGATAGCCGTCGTCGGTCGAAGTCCCGCTGGTCTGGCAGTCCTTGGTGCCACCGCGGCCGGTGGGCACTTGCCTGCTGATGGAGGCGTCGTTGGAGCCGTTATGGCCGGGGTCCAGGAACACAATCATGCCGGCGATGTTGGCCGGGGCGGCCGATGCGGGGCTGGCGAGTGTCGAGGCGGCGACGAGCAGGCAGGTGGCGAGCGCAGCGCCGACACGCAGGCAGGCTGGGACGTGCACCGAGTCAAGGTAGCCCGCGGGCGACTAGGCTGAAAGCCCAACCCGCCGCTTGTGGATGAGCGCAACCAAGTCGAGACCAATACGCAAGGGGACTGTCATGCAACCCGGAGGCACGCCCGACATGTCGGCACTCCTCGCGCAGGCGCAGCAGATGCAGCAGCAGTTGATGGAGGCCCAGGAAGCGCTGGCCAATTCCGAGGTTCACGGTCAGGCCGGCGGCGGCCTGGTGCAGGTCACCATGAAGGGCAGCGGTGAAGTGGTGGCGGTGGCGATCGACCCCAAGGTCGTCGAGCCGTCCGATGTCGAGACGCTGCAGGACCTCATCGTCGGCGCCATCGCCGATGCGTCCAAGCAGGTCACCATCCTGGCGCACGATCGGCTCGGGCCGCTCGCCGGCGGGATGGGTGGACTAGGTCTTCCGGGGCTGTAATTGTTCGAGGGACCCGTCCAGGATCTGATCGACGAGCTCGGCAAGCTGCCCGGTATCGGGCCGAAGAGCGCGCAGCGGATCGCTTTTCATCTCTTGTCCGTGGAGCCTCCCGACATCGATCGGTTGACCGCTGTGTTGGGCAAGGTGCGCGACGGCGTGAAGTTCTGCGCGGTGTGCGGCAATGTCTCTGACGACGATCGCTGCCGGATATGTTCGGACCCGCGCCGCGACGCGTCGCTGGTGTGTGTGGTCGAGGAGCCGAAGGATGTGCAGGCCGTCGAGCGCACCCGTGAGTTTCGCGGTCGCTACCACGTGCTCGGTGGGGCGCTCGATCCGTTGTCCGGGGTGGGGCCCGAGCAGTTGCGAATCCGTGAGCTTCTCAACAGGATTGGCGAACGCGTCGACGGGGTCGACGTCACTGAGGTGATCATCGCGACGGATCCGAACACCGAAGGCGAGGCGACCGCGACGTATTTGGTGCGGATGCTGCGCGACATCCCCGGCCTCACCGTGACGCGGATCGCGTCGGGACTGCCGATGGGCGGCGACCTGGAGTTCGCCGACGAGCTGACACTCGGCCGGGCGCTGACGGGCCGCCGCGCAATGGCGTAGCTTGTTTTCGCCCAAACGGACAAACGGGCGCAAAAGTGCGAGTTCAACTCGCCATTTCGTCGATCTCGGCGAGGTGTCGGCCCCATGGACGACGATGCCGCCATGGGGGAAGTGTTTCTTGGCCGGGAAGCGATGGCTGATGGGCTGTCCCGGCATGAGTTGCGACGTTGGTATCGCCCGCTTTTCCGCGGTGCTTACATCCAGAAACGGGCGACACCTACATTGACCGATCGGGCAGTCGGTGCGTGGCTGTCCTCGGACCGAAGAGGCATCATCGCCGGCGTCGCAGCCTCGGCCTTGCACGGCGCGGCGTGGGTCGATGACACCGAACGGATCGAGATACTGGTGGACGATCGACGTCGTCAATCGGGGCTGATCATCCGGATGGATCGAGTTGCTGATGACGAAGTAACAAGTGCCGCCGGCCTACCCGCGACGACATTGACGCGAACCGCCTTTGATCTGGGTCGATATCAGAAGCGTTCCGCTGCTATCGCTCGGCTGGACGCACTGATGCGCGCCGCACCGTTTTCGGCCGACGAGGTGACAATGCTGATGCAGCGTTATGGTCCGGTGCGGGGAGTGCGCCAGCTGCGCGAGCTCCTTCCGTTGGTGGACCCGGGCGCCGCGTCTCCGAAAGAGAGTTGGCTGCGACTCCTATTGATCGACAACGGGTTTCCGATTCCCGAGACTCAGATCCCCGTCCTCGACGGGTATGTGCCATTTGCCTTTCTCGACATGGGCTGGCGGCACATCCACTTGGCGGTCGAATACGACGGCGATCAGCATCGCACCGACCGGCCTCAGTACGTCAAGGACATGAGGCGGCATCCGAAGATTGCTAAGCGTGGCTGGGAAGTCGTCCGCGTCATCGCCGAAGACAAGGAATCCGAGATTCTGGCCGCGGCATATGAGGCGTGGCTTCGCAGAGGAGGCGCCGAGATCGACAAAATGGCGCGATTCACTCGCACTTTCGCGCCCGTTCGTTCGTTTGGGCGAAACAGGGTGGCCTAGACGCGGCGCGGGGCGGCAAGGCGCTCGCGGCGCAGCTGCGTCACGTCGTCGATATCCAGGGGCGCCAGCTCGCCCACAACGTGACTCAGAAGGTGGTCGGCCAGCTCCGGGTTGCGGGCTAGGCACGGCCCATGCAGGTACGTCGCCCACACGCTGCCCTGCACCGCGCCGTCGATGCCGTCACCCGCCCTGTTACCCGCGCCGCTGATCACCTTCGCGAGCGGCTTCGCCTCCGCACCCAGAACCGTTCCACCGCGGTGGTTTTCGAAGCCCGTCAATCGCGCCGAGAGACCGGGGATCAGCGGTTCGGACACCACTTCGCCGATGGTCCGCATCTCCTGCGGCGAGGTGGTCACGTCGAGCAGGCCGACCCCGTCGACGCGCTCACCGGACGACGTCTCGTACCAGTGCCCCAGCACCTGAATCGCCGCGCAGATCGCCAACACCGGCGCACCGCGGGCGGCCGCCTCTTGCAAGCCGGGGTAACGGATCAGATGCTTGGTCGCCAGTCGTTGCGCGTAATCCTCCGCCCCGCCAAGCGTGTACAGGTCGAGCCCCGACGGCACCGGGTCCGACAGCGTGATAGCGATGATCTCCGCGTCAAACCCCCGCAGCCGCAACCGTTGCCGCAATACGACCGAGTTGCCGCCGTCGCCGTAGGTGCCCATCACATCGGGCAGCACCAGCCCGATCCGCACCGTCGATTCAGCCACTGGGTTGCCTTCCCGCCCGCCCGAACGTCCGATTCAGGTGCAGGAACGCGGTGTAGTTGGCGACGACCTCGACGTGTCCCGGCGGGCAGGAGGTGATCGCCTCAACTGCGTCGTGCACCAAAGTGTGTTCGACGCCCGCGTATCCGAGGCGCACCGCCAGGTCTGTTCCGCGTTCACCCGCGGCCACCACAGGCTTATCGACGAAATGCTCGAAGTTGACGTCCCACAGCCACGACAGGTCCTCGCCATCGGGCACCTGACCGTTGACCGAGATCACCACCGACCCTGCGTCGGTGTCCACCATCGACAGCGCTTCCTGCCAGCCGGCCGGATTCTTGGCCAACAGCATCCGAACTGAATGCGCGCCCAGCTGCACCGTGCTGTACCGGCCCGCGACCTCGTCGACGCCAGAAACCGCCGTCACCGCCGCGGCCGGATCGACGCCGAGCGTGACCGCCGCTGCCACCGCCTGCGTGGCATTCCCGCGGTTCACGGTCCCGGGCAGCGCCAGCGTCATTGGCAGCGAAAGCCCTTCGGGACCATAGATATTCGCATCGTCATGCCACCACTGCGGGGTCGGCCGTTTGAAGTCGGTGCCGGTCGAGTACCAGTGGCTGCCTTCGCGCACGATGACTTCGCCGGACCGAGGACAACTCACCGAGTCGTTGGCCCAGCCGCCGCCCGCCGCCACCCACACCACATGCGGGCTGTCGTAGGCCGCCGATGTCATCAGCACGTCGTCGCAATTGGCGACCACCACCGTCGATGGATGACGGGCCAACCCGCCGCGCAACGTCCGCTCGATGTGGTTGATCTCGCCGACGCGGTCCAGCTGATCGCGCGACAAATTCAGCAGCACGATCACCGCCGGGTCGACTGCGTCGGCCACATGCGGCACGTGCATCTCGTCGACCTCCAGCGCCGCCAACGAAGCGTCACGGGCGCCCGCCAGCGCGGCCACCAGACCGGCGTCCATGTTCGCGCCCTCGGCATTGGTGGCGACGGTTTGATGTCGCCGGCCTTCCGGCTCCGAAGCTTGATGTCGCCGGCCTTCCGGCTCCGAAGCTCCGAGTGTGCCCAGCGCCGCCGCGGTCATCCGGGTGGTGGTCGACTTGCCGTTGGTGCCGGTGACGACGACCGTGCGACGGCCCTCGCCGAGCTGGCGGAGCACCGACTTATCCAGCGCCAGGGCGACCAGGCCGCCGATCATCGCTCCAGCACCACGCCCGGTGACCCGCGACGCCCATCGCGCGCCAGCCCCGGCCGCAAGCGCGACACGTCCACGAGTCGTGACCATCCCCGGCATTTTAGGTAGCCGACACGCTGCCGAGCGATCCGGCGGTGACGGCGATTTGTCACCGCAACGTGCCATCCTCAAAACGTGAGCCAAACCTGGGGCCGGCCGGCAAACGACACCGGCGCGGGCTGGGCCGTCGTCGATGTCGAAACCTCCGGCTTCCGCCCCGGGCAGGCCCGCATCGTCAGCGTCGCCGCCCTGGCCCTTGGCGACGACGGCAACGTCGAGCAAAGCCTCTACACGCTGCTCAACCCCGGCGTCGACCCCGGACCCACCCACGTGCACGGCCTGACCGCCGAAATGCTTCAGGGCCAGCCCTGCTTCGGCGACGTCGTCGGCGACCTCATCGACCTGCTGAAGGGCCGCACACTCGTCGCCCACAACGTCGGCTTCGACTACTCGTTCCTGGCCGCCGAGGCCGAACTGGTCGGTGCGGAGCTACCGGTTGACACGGTGATGTGCACGGTCGAGCTGACCCGCCGCCTCGAGCTCGGCACGGAGAACCTGCGCTTGGAGACGCTGGCGGCGCACTTGGGCATCACGCAGATGAAGCCGCACGACGCACTCGACGACGCGCTGGTGCTCGCCCAGATCCTCAAGCCCGTGCTTGTCAGGGCCAGGGAGCGCAAGGTCTGGCTGCCGGTGCGGCCGGTGATGCGGCGGCAGTGGCCCAACGGCCAGATCACCCACGAGGAGCTGCGCCCGCTGAAGATGCTGGCCTCGCGACTGCCGTGCCCGTATCTGAACCCCGGCCGGTTTGTCTCGGGCCGCCCGCTGGTGCAGGGCATGCGGGTGGCGTTGTCGGCCGAGGTGAACCGCACGCACGAAGAGCTCATCGAGCGGATCGCGCACGCGGGGCTGGCCTACACCGACGCCGTCGACCCCGAGACGTCTCTGGTGATCTGCAACGACCCCGACCCCGAGCACGGCAAGGGTTATCAGGCCAACGAGCTCGGCGTCCCGCTGGTCACCGACGCCGATTTCATGCGATTCCTCGACGGGGTCATCGGCGGCACCGACATCGAAGAGTTCACCGACACCACGCTGGCCGGCGAGCAGTTCGCGCTCTTCTAGGTCGGGCGCGACGTCCCAAGGGACACACCGGGCGTGAAGGTGACCGGCAACTTGCCCAGGCCCGTCATGCTCGGATTGCCGGAGTATTGGTGCACGCCGTCCAGCTCAACCACATAGTCCGGCATGCGTTCGAGCACCGCCTTGACCATCACCTGGAACATCACCCGCGCGAGCGGGGCGCCGATGCATCGGTGCGGCCCGAGCCCGAACGCGACGTGGCGGTTGGGTGCCCGGTCGAGCACCACCTCGTCGGCTCGCTCGAACTCTCGCTCGTCGTGGTTGGCCGCGAACCAGCTGATGAGCACCTTGTCGTTGCGCCGAAGTTGTTGGCCGCCAAGGACGGTGTCGCGGCTCACCGTGCGGCTCAGCGTCTTGTTCACCGAGCAATACCGGAGATACTCGTCGCCCGCCGTTTGGTAGAGCTCAGGACGATCGATGAGCTGCTGCCGCAGATCCCGGTGGGTGCCGAGGTGAAGCAGGCTCAGTGCGGTCAGTGACGTCGTGGTGTCGACGCCGCCGCCGATGAGGTTCCAGAGAATGTCGATGAGCTGGTTGTCGTCAAGGCGCTTGCCGTCGAATTCGAACCGGCCCAGGAAGGTCGTCAGGTCATCCGCCGGATCGGCCCGCCGGGTCGCCGCGAATTTCAGCAGGCCGTCGATCATCGCGGGGACTTCGGCGATCACTTTGTTGTACGCGTCGCCGTCGGAGGCGTCCATGACCGAATGGAAGAGGTTGGCATAGAGCTGCCAGTTGTCATAGGGCAGACCCATCAACCTCATGGTGAGGATGGCCGGTACGGGACTCGCGTAGTCCAGCACGAGGTCCATCCGGCCGTCGGCGATCCGCTGGTCGAGGAACCAGTGCACCGACTGCTCCATGAAGGGCCGCATCTTCTCGATGGCGCCCGACGAGAAGAACGGGGTGAGCGCCCGTCGCAGGGCCAGATGGTAGGGGCCGTCGACTTCGCCGATGCCGAGTGGGGGTTGGCCTTCGGGACGCGGAACACCCATCTCGCCTTGGTAGTTCACGCCGTCGGCGGCATTCGGTTCGTACTTGTGCGCGAACGTGTCGCCGTCTCGCGCGACCTGTTCCACCGCGTCGTAACTGGAGACGTACCAGAATCCGCCGTACTTCTCGTTCCACGCGACGGGGCACCGGCTGCGGAGATCGGCGTTGACCTCTTGCTCGTTGAGGTTGAACTCGTCGGAGTGGTGATCGAATCCGACGATCGCGTCGGCACTGACGTCGGGGCGGCCCATTGAGCTATCTTTGCATTTTTAGGGATCTTAAGTCCGGGAGGTGGAAGCGATCGACGATTGGGCGGCAGGAGCGACCATCGGCGGACGGGCGATCCCGGACCTGCCGGACCTCCGGCGGATGCGGAGTGAACGTTTCGAGCGCTTGCAGCATCAGCTCGAAGCGCGGGATGTCGACGGCCTGGTGCTGCTCGGGTCCAGTTCGGTGGCGTATGCGACCGGCGCGGCCGCGCCCGCCCAAGATGGTGACCGCGCGGCGCTGTTTCGCCCGGTGGCGGTTGTGGTGAAGGGAGATTCGGCGCCGCACCTCTACACGCTCTACGCCGACGGCGCTCCCGCAGAGCTTCCCGACGATCATCTGCACGGCCCGTTGTTTCCGGATCTCGACGACGGCATCGACATTCTCGCCGCGGCGCTCACCGACCATTTCCCGTCCGGCGCCCGGGTTGGCGTTGACGACCAAACTCACGCGATGCTGCGTGGGGGTCCCCGGTTTGACTGGGTCGATGCGTCCGATGTGGTCGGCGCCGCGAAGCTCACGAAGACGCCAGACGAAATCGCATGCACCCGCAACGCGCAGCGGATAAACGAGCTCGCGATGACCGACGCATTGGCGATTCTGCGGCCCGGAGTCCGCCAGATAGACCTGAGCGCCGCGTTTCTGCGCCGAGTCTTCGAACTGGGTGCCTCCGCGAACGGGATCGATCCGATCTGGCAGGTGATGGCGCCGAGCCGCGAGCTCGGGCCGTGGACCCTGCACGGTGACCTGGCCTACCCGACCGTCACCACCGACAGGTTCCTCCGCGAGGGCGACGTAATCTGGGTCGACTCCGGAATCACCTGGGAGGGTTATGCCTCCGACTACGGCCGGACCTGGATCACCAGCTCCGACCCCGTTCCGAATGCCAAGCAGCAGGCGCAGTTCCGCCGCTGGCGCACGATCGTCGACGCCGCGCTCGAGGTTCTCAAGCCGGGGGTATCCGCACTCGAACTCGGCACCACGGCCATCGATGCCAACGACGGGGTCCGGCCCTGGATCGATCATTTCTATCTGGCGCACGGTGTCGGCACCGAGAGCGCCGAAATGCCGCTCATCGGAACGGACTTGGGTGAAAGATACGACGAAAGGCTCATCATGGCACCGGGGATGGTGCTCGTCTTCGAGCCGGTGATCTGGGAAGAAGGTTTCGCGGGCTATCGCTCGGAAGACATTGTGGCCGTGACAGATACGGGCTGGGTCAAACTCAGCGGCTCAACCTACGAACCGTACGGACTGAGCGCGTGAGCACCCGAAGACGACGACGAGTGAGGATCGCAGCGAGGATCGCAGCGAGGACCGAGCGAGGAGGAGTCGAGGCATGAGCCCCGTCGCCCGTGACCGCGGGTTGTTCGTCGGCGTGATGGGGCTGGAGGACGACGCTCGCGTCGACTTCGCGCTACTGCGTGCCGAACGGCGAGCGAAAGTCTTCTCCGGCATGGAAAGCCACGATCTGGATGTCCTGATGCTCGGTGGCGTCGGCAATGTGAGGTACGTGTCGGGCGCGCGTCAGTTGGGGCGATCCGGGGTGCTGCCGTTCGCGCCGGTCGCGGTGGTGGTGCGGAAAACGGCACGCGTGCATCTGCTCTCGACCTGGGACGAGGGAGTGCCGCCGGAGATCGGCCGCGACGATCTGTATCGCATGAGCTGGAATCCGGCCAACTTGGCGGCCGACCTGGCGAAGACTCCCGGCGTGCGCGAAGCGCGCAGGGTCGGCACCGACGGCTTGACACCGATGTTCGCCGGGCTGATTCCGCAACTGGTCACGCCGGCAGAACTGGTTGATGCCGCACCTGTCATGGCCAGTGCGCGACGGACCAAGACGGCCGAAGAGATCATCTGCCTCGACGTGGCGTCGGCGATCGCGGAGGCGGCGCTGACTGCGATGGACGACGCGTTGGCGCCCGGCATCACCGAACGCGAACTGCTCGGCATCTACGACGCGCGGATTGCGAGCCTCGGCACGCCGATGCCGCCGTCGGAAAGCGTCTGCTTCGCAACGCCCTCGCGCGGTCCGGTCAGGTTCCGGCACTTGGCATCCGACCGGCCCATCGGCGACGGCGAACTGGTGGTGCTCGCGCCCGGCGCGCTGTACGCCGGATACGAGGCAGGCCTGGCCCGCACCCGGGTGGCCGGTAATGCTGCGCCGCCGGGGACCGTCGATCTGGCATCGAGATGTGCGCGGGGCATAGATGCACTGATCGCCGCCTGTCGCCCGGGCAATACCGGCGCCGACCTGTACCGAGCGTGGGAGAACGCGGGTAACCCCGATTTGGGGATCCCGTTGGCGCACGGTCTCGGGTTGGGCGCCGAACCGCCGCTGATCGGCCTGGGTCGCGGGCGCGACGCCACAATCGACGAGGGAATGGTGCTGAGCGTGCAGTCCTGGGTCGCCGAGGAAGGCGTCGGAGGATGCCTGCAGCGCGGTACGGTGCGCGTCGAGGGCAGTGGACCATCGGTACTCTCGCGCTACGGAAGGCTGTAATGACTAGTCACCGAACGGTTTTCAACCATATCGGGTTGTGCGTCGCAGATCGCGAGCGGTCGCGCCAGTTCTACGAGGGACTGCTCGGGTTTCAGTTCTGGTGGGAAGTCGAACTGCCCGACGAGGGCACCGAGCAGCTTCTGCGGCTGGCAAAGCCGATCGGAGTGCGTGCGACGTATCTGATTCGCGACGGCCTTGTGTTGGAACTCATCGACTACTCGAAACGCGACGTCCACGTCGGGCCCGAGCGCGTCATGGACCAAGTAGGACTGACGCATCTGTCATTGTCGGTGTCCAATCTCGGCGACGTGTTGGCGATGGTCGACGGGTTCGGGGGATCTGTGGTGAATGAGACCGTCACCGAACAATTTGCGATGATCCGCGACCCCGACGGGCAGCTGATCGAGCTGCTTCCTGACTCGTGGCTCGCCGCATTGCCGCCCCGCTCGTAGAAACTATTGCAATCACTACGTTCGTAGTGGTACCGTACGTGCATGACGACCACTACGAATGTAGTACAAGGCTCTTCCCTGTGGGAGACCTACCGCCGCCACGGCTACTTCTTCCGCGAAGTAGCGATGCTGACCATCGCGATCGGCTACTTCCTGCACCTGTACCGGGTGATCTTCGGCGACGATGCCACCCTTCAGTACGTGCTCACGCAGACGACCGACATCATCCTCATGGTGCCGATGACCTACGCTGCGGTCACCGGCTCCCTCGGCTGGCGCCGCATGCGGTTCGTCAACCGGGCACACAAGATCGCGATCACCGCGTCGATCGTCTACATCGCCGCGAGCGTGCCGTTGCACATCTACGTCGGCCTCGTGCTCAACAACATGGATCTGTATGTGCGCACCGCCGGGTACTGGTTCAGTTATCTGTTGCTGCTCGTCGTGTACCCGCTCTTCCTGACCATGCTTTGGAAATTGAAGTACGAAAAGTGATCGACATGACTATCACGCAACCCCAAACCCGCCAGTCCTTCTGGGACACCTACCGCCGTCGCCGTTACTTCTTCCGCGAGGCAGCGATACTGACCATCTCGCTCGGCGTCCTCATCCACCTGTACCGGGTGATCTTCGGTGACGACATGACGATGCGGCACGTCATGACCCCGACCGCGGACCGAATCCTCTTGGTGCCGATGACCTATGCGGCAATCACCGGGATTCTG
>DASQCE010000572.1:0-2934 GCA_035634855.1 Mycobacterium sp. | reverse complement strand
GCGATCGGCACGTCGACCCACGGGGTGCGGACGCCGCCTTCGACAAGCCCATTCGCGTCGAGGACGAGCTGCGGCGGGTTCGCCTCGGCGACGGCCATCGGCGGTGCGGTCGGTGCGGGCTCGCCGGTTCGAACCCAGGTGTTCAGCTTCGCGATGGCCGCTTGCAGGACGTAGTGGTGCTGTGGGGCGAAATTGATGGAGTACGACAACCGCGTACCCATCAGCTCATTCGTCGGCGCATACGCCGCCGCAAGGTCGGCCAGCGGCGCGGATCCGCTATCGATGAATCCGACGCGGATGGTGTAGTTGTCCGCGTGCGCGGTGCCGGGGATCTCCCACGCCCGGAAGCGTTCGTTGTCCGGCCGTCTGGCCAAGTGGTATCCCGTGCGCCAGCCGCCCACCAGGTCGGTTTCGGTGATGACCGTCATGACCGGAACGCGCAGGTCGGCCCGGAATGGTACCGCCTGCGGCGCGTCTGAGCTCGACGGTTCGAACACGCTGGTGCCATCCAGCGGCGCCGCGGGGCCAAACCGGGAATGGACCAGGAAGCCGTCGTAGACCTCGGCGAGAGGATCGACCTCGTTTACGTAGGTCGTCAGATACGCCGCAGATTGCGACTCACCCACCGCCAGAATGGCTTTCGGACTTAGTTGGCCGAGAAGGCCGTTGGTGCCGTCCCGGACGAACTGGCCGACCTGCGAATAAATGTCGTATGCGAACGCGTCACCCGGGTGACTCAGGCGCGAATAGCGTTCGGAATCCTGGGCTTTGAGCGACATGTCGGCGCCGACGAGACTTGTTCCACCCTCGACGCCAACACGCTGCGCGGAGACCGCGACATAGGCATAGCCGTCGCGCACGATCTCGCGATGGGCCATGAACCACACGGCGGGAGCGTCGATGCCTCCGCTGACATTGAGCCACTCGACGATGACGGTGCCGTTGAACTTGGCGTCATCCGTTGGCGTCAGGACCACGATGCGCGTGGTGTAGTCAGCTTTCGCGAAATTCGCGCATGAAGACGCGGTCTCCGAGACGAAGAACTCCTCGGCGCCATAACCCAGCGTGGCCAGGTCGTAGGCGCCGAGAAGCAGATTGGGGTTACCAGAAACAGGCGAGACGGGCGTGATCACCATTCATCGATATCACGCCCGTCCCGGCCGGTACTCAGCCCAGAACCAGCGAGTCGCCGTCGGCGCTGACGTTGACCGGCACGATGTCGCCGTCGTGCACGTCGCCGGCCAGCAGCATCTTCGCCAACTGGTCGCCGATCGCCTGCTGGATCAACCGACGCAGCGGGCGGGCGCCGTAGAGCGGGTCGAACCCGCGCTCGGCCAGCCACTTCTTGGCGGGCAGCGACACCTCGAGCGTGAGTCGCCGCTGCGCCAACCGCTTGGCCAGCTGCTGGAGCTGGATGTCGACAATCTCGACCAATTCTTCGGGGTTGAGCCCGTCGAAGATGATCACGTCGTCAAGACGGTTGATGAACTCGGGCTTGAACGCCGAGCGCACCGCCGCCATCACCTGCTCCTCGCTTCCGCCCGCCCCGAGGTTGGACGTCAATATGAGGATGGTGTTGCGGAAGTCGACCGTGCGGCCCTGTCCATCGGTCAGCCTGCCCTCGTCGAGGACAGCCAGCAGCACGTCGAACACGTCCGGGTGGGCCTTCTCGATCTCGTCGAACAGGATCACCGTGTACGGACGGCGTCGCACCGCTTCGGTCAGCTGGCCACCCTGGTCGTAGCCGATGTAGCCGGGAGGCGCACCAACCAGACGGGCCACCGAGTGCTTCTCGCCGTACTCGCTCATATCGATGCGAACCATCGCGCGTTCGTCGTCGAACAGGAACTCCGCCAGGGCCTTGGCCAGCTCGGTCTTACCGACACCGGTCGGGCCGAGGAACATGAACGAACCGGTCGGCCGGTTCGGGTCGGCGACGCCGGCCCTGCTGCGGCGCACCGCGTCCGACACCGCCTGCACGGCCTTCTTCTGCCCGACGACGCGCTTGCCCAGCTCGTCCTCCATACGCAGTAGCTTGGCGGTCTCGCCTTCGAGCATCCGGCCTGCGGGAATGCCGGTCCACGCGGACACCACGTCAGCGATGTCGTCGGGCCCGACCTCCTCCTTCAGCATGACGCCCTCGCGGGCCTCGGCCTGCGGCACAGCCGCATCGAGCTTCTTTTCCAGCTCGGGGATGCGCCCGTAACGCAGCTCGGACGCCTTCTCCAGGTTGCCGTCGCGCTCGGCCCGGTCGGCCTGGCCGCGCAACGTCTCCAGCTGCTCCTTGAGCTCGCGGACCACATCGATGGCGTTCTTCTCGTTCTGCCAGCGGGTGGTCAGCTCGGCCAGCTTCTCCTTCTGGTCGGCCAGCTCGGCGCGCAGCTTCTCCAGCCGTTCCGCCGACGCGGCGTCCTCCTCCTTGGCGAGTGCCATCTCCTCGATCTCGAGTCGACGCACAAGCCGCTCGACCTCGTCGACCTCGACGGGCCGCGAGTCGATTTCCATCCTCAGCCGCGACGCGGCCTCGTCGACCAGGTCGATGGCCTTGTCCGGCAGGAAACGACTGGTGATGTAGCGGTCGGACAGCGTGGCCGCCGCGACCAGCGCGGAGTCGGTGATGCGCACGCCGTGGTGCACCTCGTAGCGGTCCTTGAGGCCGCGCAGGATGCCGACGGTGTCCTCCACCGACGGTTCACCGACGAAAACCTGCTGGAAGCGTCGCTCCAGCGCGGCGTCCTTCTCGATGTACTTGCGGTACTCGTCGAGCGTGGTGGCGCCCACCAAGCGCAGCTCGCCGCGCGCCAGCATCGGCTTGATCATGTTGCCGGCGTCCATCGAGGACTCGCCGGTCGCGCCTGCGCCGACGATGGTGTGCAGCTCGTCGATGAACGTGATGATCTGGCCCGCCGAGTTCTTGATGTCGTCGAGCACGGC
>DASQCE010000571.1:0-7139 GCA_035634855.1 Mycobacterium sp. | reverse complement strand
TCATGATCGCGTTCGCGCAGCCCGAGCAGGCGGTGCAGTGCAGTATCGACGTGCAACGCTCACTTCGTCGGCGGTCCAACGGCATTCGTGTCCGCATCGGCATCCACATGGGCAAGTCGGTGCGCCGCGGCGACGATCTGTTCGGCCGCAACGTCGCGATGGCGGCGCGGGTGGCGGCGCTGGCGGACGGCGGCGAGATTCTCGTCAGCGAGGTAGTGCGCGACGCCGTTAGCGATGAAGACATCGCGTTCGACGACGGCCGCGATGTCGAACTGAAGGGATTTTCCGGCCCGCACCGGCTCTACGCTGTGGCCTCCTAGGTGCTGGCGCCGCCAGCCTCGGCCACGCGTTGATGCAGCCGGGCACGGATGTCGTCGGGTGTGTACGAATTGCGCTTACGTTGGTCGCGCGCGACCAGCACTCCGCCCGCAACCACGCCGGCGACACCGGCCAGCCCAACCCACTTCCATATGCCTCGCATGCGTAGCAGTCTGCCTAAGCTGCGGGGGTGAAAGAAAGCACGGTGTCGCTGCAGCGGGCGCTGGACGAGACCCGGACCGGGGATATATGGCTGTTTCGCGGCAGCTCCGGGCCGGACCGGGCGATCCAGACGATGAGCAACAGCCCGGTCAACCACGTCGGGATGACGATCGCGATCGAGGATCTGCCGCCGTTGATCTGGCACGCCGAACTGGGCGACAAGCTGACGGACATGTGGACGGGCGGAAATCACCGCGGGGTGCAGTTGCACGACGCGCGACAGGCCATCGAGCGGTGGATGAACAACTACCACCAGCGCTGCTGGCTGCGTGAGCTCACGCCGTACGCGACTCGCGAGCAAGAGGACCGCGCGCTGAAGGTCGTCGCCCGGATGGACGGCACACCGTTTCCCACTACCGCCAGGCTCACGGGCCGGTGGTTCCGCGGCCGGCTGGCGATCGCCGACTTTACGCGGGGAATTCCTCTCGTGCACAACAAGGTTCGTGAGGTCACACAGCGCAGGAAGGCGGAGAAGCTCCAGGTCGGGTTGGAGACGGCGTATTGCGCGGAGACCGTTGCCATCACCTACGAGGAGATGGGATTGCTGACGTCCGAAAAGCATTACAACTGGTTTGATCCCGGCTCGTTCTGGAGCGGTGACTCGCTGCCGCTCGCGCCCGGCTATCAGCTTGGCGACGAAATCGCCGTCGTAGCCAATTGATTGGCGGTCAGAGGCGTGCGAAGCAGGGATTCGCATCCTCTTTGGGGATCGACGCGTTCTGGCTGGAGAACGTTCCGACGACTCCGGTATCGGTCACTTTGACGCTGTCGGCGTGGATGCCGAGCGGATAGTTGTCATTCAGTTTCTTGGTGAGGCCGTTCAGTGCTGTCTGCACCGCGCCCTTCGGCAGCGGGCCGTTGACGTCGAGAACCTCCAGGTTCAGGTCACCGTTGGCGACGATGGGCTTGGCCGTGACGCTGTTGCTACCGGCCTCCAGGACAACGGTGCCCGCGGCCGGGTCGGTGCTCACGCCGGTGACCAGACTGCCCACACCGGGCAAGTTGGCCGCCATTGTGTCCTTGATGCCCGCAGACATCCAGCTGAGTTTCGCGTTCAACGATCCGATGGTGCCCTTGGAGTTCGCCGAATCCTGCAATCGCACGTCCTTGAGGATCACGTCAGCGGTCATTCCGTTGGCGCTCTGAACCCTGTTCCCCGCTGTGGTGACTGAGATGTTCGTGTAGTGGCCGGTGATGTGTTGCCACAGGAACGGTGGATTCACCCCGAAGGAGATTGAGGCGCCGTCTTGGACGACACATTGAGCGACCGCCGTCAAGACGCTGTCAGCGCGGTGACGGGCATACAGTTCTGCGCCTGCCAGTCCGCCCGCGAGCAGCGCGACGACGATGATGACGACCAGAACGATCGTCTGGCGGTTGAGACCGCGCGAGGGGCGCTGCTTGCCGGCGAACGACGGTGGCGGTGGTGGCGGCGGCGTTCGCCGAAGCTGTTGGGGAAGCTGTTGGGTAGGCGCTACATCGGCAGGTGCCTGAGGCCGCGGGATCTTTTGCGTGGGCCCTACATCCGCGGGCCGGTACGGCGGCCGGAACTGTTGGGTCGGCGGCTCCGGCCGTCTGGGAGGCGGCGGCCGGCGTGTCGCCGAACCGGGAGGTGCAGTACCCCTGCCCCTCCAATCAGGATGACCGGGGCGTTGCGGCGGCGTCACTTGCGCGATTCTGCCTCATGCCGCGGCGTCACCGCACGCGGCCGTCGGACGGAACATGCTGATTTGCCCGAAACGGCGGCTGCTGCTGAGGGTTCGGGGTCGGGCGCACTCGGCGGGATTGTCCAGGCTGCGCGACCACCACCACGATGAAGATCATTTCGGCTCCCTCATCCGGATTCATCGAGTGTCTCGATGCCGCGTCACCCGTTATTCGGCAGGCCGTCAACAATTGAAATGATGACGGCCGCGGACATCGACAAGACCGTTGCTGAGGTCGATACCGACATGACTGATGCCGCGCAAGGGGGCCGAGGCGACCGCCACTGCGGCATGCGCCCTACCTGCGCATTACCGGCTGGCCACCGCTCTTGATTCCAGCTAGCAGCAGGGTCGGAACGGGTGTCAGCAGTGACGACAACGGCTTGCTGAAGCGGCATTGTTTTACACAGCCCAACAGGGTGACCCAGCGAGCAGGAGGACGACATGAAAACAACAACGATCAAGTACCTCGCACCGTGGATGGCCGCAGCCGCGATCGGTGGAGCGGTAGCCCTCGCGCCCATCGCCAGCGCCGCTACCCATCCGGCACCCCCCACTGCCCCCGCCAGCGCCGGCACCGATCCTCTCGTGCCGTATGGCACGGATCCCCACAGCCCGTACGTGTTCGGCTACCACGTTTCGGACCACGACGAGGCCAACACCACGAACGGTCAATTGGACGTGCCGTTCTGAGACGTCCGCACCAACGGGAGAACACCATGAAGACCATCAAGTACGCCGTACCGTGGTTGGCCGCAGCCGCGATTGGTGCCGCGGTTGCGCTCGCACCCATCGCTAGCGCCGCTACCCATCCGGCACCCGCCGCGACCGCCACATCGCAGACGCCCCACGCCGCCGTCACCGATACCGACCCGGCCACGCCGTACGGCACCGACCCCGAGAGCCCGGCCATCTTCGGCTACCACACATGGCTTGGCGACGATGTGGACGTGCCCTTCTGATTCGCCGCGGCAAACGCTAGGTCGTGTGAACGACGCCAGACCCCACCTGCCGATCGCAGATTGGGGTCTTCGGCGTTTACGGGGACACCCGGCCCCGACACCATTCGGTTCGGACGAGAATCTCGGCGTGATTCGGAGCAGCGAGGGCATGTCAGTGGACTGAGGCCGTCGCTTCAATCCGCCTACCTTGTCGTCGTCGGAGTCGGCGGTGGCGCCAGCGACAGGCCCGCGTAGATCTCGTCGAGAACTGTCGGCAACATGGCCTGTGCCGTCGTCCTGCCATCCGGCGAGAGAGTCAGATTCGTCCAAATGACCAGCGCCACATCGTTATCCGGGTCGTACCCCATGAACGAGTTGAAGCCGGGAAGTTCACCACCGTGATAGAACATCGCGGCGTTCGGGCCGAAGCGCTGATACGATATTCCGTACCCATACTTCTGTCCATCCGGGGCGGCGGGGTCCTCGGGTTGCAGGCTCGTCAACCACTGTTGGTGGTAGTCGGCGTTGAAGACCTTGCCCGAGACGAGTGCCTTCATCCACGTGGCGAGATCGTCGGCTGTCGAGATCGCTCCCCCGGCCGCGGTGGCGTATGAGGAGTTCTGGTTGGTGTAGTCGACCGGCTGCAACGTTCCGGCCTGTGCGGCGGCTTGCATGTCAGCGGGATACGGATCGTCGGCGAGTGCGTAGAAGCTGCCGCCGTACATGTAACCGTGCGAGTAGGGAGCCGGCATGGAAGTGTCGTCGGCGGCGGGGAGCGAAGTCTGTGTGAGGCCAACCGGACCGAACAGCCGGTCGGCGAACTGCTGAGCCAACGGGCGCCCGCCGACCTTCTCGGCGATGAGGCCGAGCAGCGCGTAGTTGGTGTTGCTGTACTCGTAGGAGGCGTCGGGCGCGAACTGCGGCGGATGCCGGAACGCGATCGCCAAGACCTCCTGCGGCGTCCAGGCCTTTCCCGGGTTCGCATCCATGGCCGCCGCAAGCGCCGGGTCGGCCGTGTAGCCGTAGAGACCGCTGCGCATCTTCAAAAGCTGTGCGACGGTGATGTTCTCTCCGTCCGGCACATCCGGAATGTAGGTGGATACTGGATCGCTTAACTTCAGCTTGCCGTCCTGGGCGAGCAACACAATCAGCGCCCCAGTCATGGTCTTCGTGTTCGAGGCGATGCGGAAGTGAGTGTTCGCCGCGGGTGGTATGTGCACGCCGAGTTCGGTGGTACCCACCCCAGCATTGAAGTTGCCCTGCGGCGTGCGCAGCAGCACCATCGCTCCGGGAACCTTCAGCTGCTTGACGGCGGCCTCGACGACAGTCTGAAACGCTTGGGGATCAATGGTCTTCAGCGCGGAATTCTTCGGTGCGAGGCTGGTCGCGGTGGTCGTCGCGAAGGGTGAGTGTGCGGTCGTCGGCTCGCCTGCGGATGAGCAGCCCGACAGCAATACCGCTATGCAGATGGCGATCCCACCAATCCGCGTGCCTGGTATGAATTGCGCCTGCGAAAGGAACATCGTCGCTACCCCCCGCCTCGGTCAGCCGAACCCTAGCCTCTCGCCGCCAGCCGGATCAGCGTTTGAGCTGATTCAGACGTTGAAGCGGAACGTCGCAGCAACGGTTGGTGAGTGACGGGGAGTTAGGCAAAGTGTCTCTGACGTTCGGCAATGTCATCACACACCGTTGGCGAGGATGGGCCAGTTACGGAGTTCTTGCGGACTTTTTGCGGACTGCCCGTCCTGACGCAGCAAACTTCGCCTCCGCCATGGGTGAGAGGTCACCCCGCGACAGGTCGATAGGCCAACTCCCCCATCGTCTGGGCTGCGTGGCCGTCGGGTGCGGTCAGGCCGGGGCGGCAGGCGCAGAGTACGGCGCGATAGTTGGTCGGGCCGTGCAGTCCGGTCGCGGTGGCGACGTCAACGGTGTAAAGGTCGATCAATCCTCGGGCCTGGAGTCGGCGCGCCGCCCTGCCGAACGAATGCCGGACAGATTGCCTGGCCGGGTCGTACCCTGCGACCCTGGCGATGAACACCAGCGGGAGCAGGCTGTCGACATGATTGACGTTGGCCAGGATCGCGCGCTCGACCGCTCCATGACCTCGACTCACAGACTTAAGTGTATCTCCGAAGGGCGAACACTTAGCCCGAACAACCCTGGCCTCTTCCAAGCTCCATGTGCTGGAGGGGTACATGTCCAAAATGGCGATGATCGACCGGAACGCATCGTTGATCTGGTGGGTCCTGTCCGCGTGGTCTTCAGTCGGAACCCCCGCGTCACGGGCGGCCATCGAGGCCTAGTTGTTGTTCCGTGTCGGAACTCGACCAGGTCACACTTCGCACTGACGCGGTCAGATCCGATGCGCCCCCATTTAAGTGCGGCGGACAAGGCGTTGGCATTAGGCAGGATTCGCCCCTCAATCGGTACTCTCACGAAATGCGACCCCTTCGGTATTCCATCAACGTCACATTGGATGGGTGCTGCGATCATCGTGTGATGGTCCCGGACGAAGATCTGCATCGTCGCGCAGTAGAGAACCTCGTCCAGGCTGACGCCCTCCTCTTTGGCCGAGTCACTTACGAGATGATGGAGGCAGCGTTTCGGATGCCGGCGCCAAAGGGAGCGAGGCCCGATTGGATGGAACCCTTCGCGCGGGCGATAGATGCGGCAAAGAAGTACATCGTGTCGAGCACCCTGGACCGGGTCGACTGGAACGTGGAGCTCGTGCGCGGTGATCTGGCAACAGCCGTTCAGCAGCTCAAGCGAGAGCCGGGTAAAGGACTGTTTGTGGGCGGCGTGAAGCTTCCGCTGGCGCTGGCGGAGCTGGGGTTGATCGATGAGTACGAGTTCATAGTGCAGCCCAGGCTTGCCGGCCACGGGCCGACCTTGTTCGGGGGACTATCGAAACATGTCGAGTTGCGGCTCGCAGACCGGCTGGAGTTCGACTCGGGGGCGGTGGCACTGCGGTATGAGCCGAAACGCTAGGCCGCGGCTGCACCCGTAGCTACGCGAGGAGCACGCAGAGTGTGCGTGGGACGCGGCACGCGATCGCGAGACCTACGCTTTCTTCTGCTGACCAGACGTTGCTTGGAAGCGGAACTCGACGACGTCGCCGTCGGCCATCACGTAGTCCTTGCCCTCCATCCGCACCTTGCCCGCGGCCTTGGCGGCGGCCATCGACCCGGCATCGATCAGGTCGTCGTAGGACACGATCTCGGCCTTGATGAAGCCCTTTTCGAAGTCGGTGTGGATCACGCCGGCTGCCTTCGGCGCGGTGTCACCCTGGTGAATCGTCCACGCGCGCGATTCTTTTGGACCCGCCGTCAAGAACGTCTGCAAACGCAGCGTATGAAAGCCCGCCCGTGCCAATGCATCCAGCCCACGTTCGGTCTGGCCAATTGACTCCAGCAGTTCGACGGCCGACTCGTCGTCGAGCTCCTGCAACTCCGCCTCGATCTTCGCGTCCAGGAACACCGCATCCGCCGGCGCCACCAACTCCCGCAGCGATGCCACCCGCGCCTCGTCGGTCAGCACGGCCTCGTCGGCGTTGAACACATAGAGGAAAGGCTTGGTCGTCAGCAGGTTCAGCTCGCGCAACAACGACACGTCAGTCCCCGCCGAGAACAGCGTCGTGGCCCCATTGAGAATCTCCTGCGCCGTCACCGCGGCCTCGTACGCGGGACGCCGGTCTTTGTGGGTTCGCGCCTCCTTTTCCAGCCGCGGCACCGCGCGCTCGAGCGTCTGCAGATCGGCAAGGATCAGCTCGGTCTCGATCACCTCGATATCGGACTTCGGATCGATCGTGCCGTCGACGTGCGCGACGTCGTCATCGGTGAACACCCGCACCACCTGGCAAATCGCGTCGCTCTCCCGGATGTTGGCCAGGAACTTGTTGCCCAGGCCAGCGCCTTCTGACGCACCTTTGACGATGCCCGCAATATCGACGAAC
>DASQCE010000570.1:0-4951 GCA_035634855.1 Mycobacterium sp. | reverse complement strand
ATGTTGGCTCCAAGGCAGGCGTGATGACAGAGGACACGGCTTCGGCTGTTCCGGAGGCGGTGAGCGTTGGGGGCACCACCCGCCCGAAGGGCAGGCGGACGACCGGGAAAGCGAAACCGAGGCGTCGAAGCCAGGGAGGCGGCGTGCGTCCCGAGCGGCGGGCCCGGCAAGCGGCACGGCGCCGTCGGTCGGGGGCGTCAGCGTCGAGGCGGCGAAGCCGGCCAAGCTCCGGATCAGCCGGACGGGTCCGCCGCCGCGGCGGCAACCGCACCGCAGGCTGGTGGCCTGGGTCGCGTTGGCCACCGCTTTCGTGGCGGCGACTGTGACGGGACTGTTCGCCTGGCTGGCGTTCGACTCCAACCGGCACATCGAGGCCGATGCCGCCCGCAAGCAGCAATTCGTCGACACGGCGTCACAGACGGTCGTGAACATGTTCAGCTACAACCAGAACTCCATCGACGAGAGCGTGAACCGGTTCGTCAACGGCACCAGCGGGCCGTTGCGCGACATGATGAGTCAGAGCAACAACGTCGACAACCTGAAGGCGATCTTCCGCGACACCAATGCGAGCTCGGAGGCCGTCATCAACGGCGCCGCGCTGGAGGGCAAGGTCGACGAAGTCGCCAAGAACGCCGCGGTGCTGGTCTCGGTGCGAGTGACGGTGACTGACCTCGATGGCGTCAACAAGCCATCCCAGCCGTACCGGATGCGGGTGATCGTGCACGAGGACGACAACGGTCATATGACGGCCTACGACCTCAAATACCCCGAAGGCGGCAACTGATGCGCAAGGGGGTTAGCAGGCTTCTCGGCACGCTGACGGTCGTGCTCGCGATGGGCTTCGTGGCCTTCGCGGGCGTCGGCGGTTGGCTCTACTGGAACCGCGTCGAACTGCGTGGCGAGCAGGCGACGCGCGACGAGCTGGAGCCGTTGGCGGCCCAGCAGATTCCGCAGGTGTTCGGCTACGACTACCAGACGGTCGAGCGCAGTCTCAACCAGGTGTATCCACTTCTGACGCCGGACTACCGGCAGGAGTTCGAGGACCGCGCCAACAAGGACATCATCCCGCAGGCGCGCGAACGTCAGCTTGTCAGTCAGGCCAACGTGGTTGGCGTCGGAGTGCTTAGCGCGCAACGCGATTCCGCGTCGGTGATGGTGTACATGAACCGCACGGTGACCGACAAGTCCAAGACGCCGATCTATGACGGCAGCCGTCTACGCGTCGATTACCAGAAGATCGACGGCAAGTGGCTGATCAACTACATCACCCCGATCTAGCGGCGTCGTCTTTCGTGGATGCCAGTGCGTCGAGGAACGACCGCGCCCAGAGGTCGACGTCGTGCACCAGAACCTGCCTGCGCAGGGCACGCATCCGTCGGCGGCCTTCGTCAGGGGTCTGATTCAGGGCGGCCTCGATCGCGTCCTTGACGCCCTCCAGGTCATGCGGGTTGGCGAGGTATGCCTGGCGGAGTTCGGCTGCGGCGCCGGTGAATTCGCTGAGCACCAGCGCGCCACCCAGATCACTGCGACAGGCCACGTACTCCTTGGCGACCAGGTTCATGCCGTCGCGCAACGGCGTGACCAGCATGACATCGGCCGCGACGAAGAACGCGATCAACTCGTCGCGGGGCACCGGCCGGTGAATGTAGTGCACGATCGGATGGCCGACTTCGCCGTACTCGCCGTTGATGTGGCCGACTTGGCGCTCGATGTCCTCGCGCATCTCGATGTAGCTCTCGACGCGTTCTCTGCTTGGCGTCGCGAGCTGCACCAGAACGGTGTCGTCGCGCTTAACCCGATGCTCGGCCAGCAGCTCCGAAAAGGCCCGCAGCCGAACGTCGATGCCCTTGGTGTAGTCCAGCCGGTCGACGCCGAGCAGGATTTTGCGCGGGTTGCCGAGCTCGCCGCGGATCTCCCGAGCCCGCTGCCGGACGGCCCGCGTGCGGGCCTGCTGGTCCAGCGCTGTCGAATCGATTGAGATCGGGAAAGCCCCGACCTTGACCGTGCGGAAGCCCACGTCGACTTCACCGAACCGGGAACGGACACCGACCGTCCCCCGCGAAGTGTTCGCACCGACGAGACGGCGGGCCAGGATCATGAAGTTCTGCGCGCCGCCGGGCAGGTGGAAACCGACCAGATCCGCGCCGAGCAAGCCCTCGATGATCTCGGTCCGCCACGGCATCTGCATGAACAGCTCGACCGGCGGAAACGGAATGTGCAGAAAGAAGCCGATGGTCAGATCGGGCCGCAGCATCCGCAGCATCTTCGGGACCAACTGCAGCTGATAGTCCTGCACCCACACCGTCGCGCCCTCGGCCGCCACCTTCGCGGTCGCCTCGGCGAAGCGCCGGTTGACCTCGACATAGGCGTCCCACCACTGGCGGTGGTAGATCGGCTTGACGATGATGTCGTGGTACAGCGGCCACAGCGCCGCGTTCGAGAAGCCCTCGTAGTAATTGGCTATGTCGTCGGCGGACAACCGGACCGGACACAGGTACATTTCGTCCAGCTCGATCGGTTCGTCATCGGCGTCGGGTATACCGGGCCAGCCGATCCAGGCGCCACGGCGACGGCGCAGCAGTGGCTCCAACGCAGTGACCAGGCCGCCGGGGCTCCGCTTCCACGTCGTGGTGCCGTCGGGCTGCCGCTCCATGTCGATGGGCAGCCGATTGGCCACCACGACGAAGTCCGCACTCCCGGGGCCGGGCGCTTGGCCGCCCCCCGGAGCCACTTAAGCCTCGAGCTTCGGTCCAATGCCGAGCATCGACAGGAAGACCCGGCATTCGTCGGCGTCGTTGGCGTATGCAGCGACGACGCGCCTGGCCTGGCGTGCAGTGCTGTCGGCTAGCGGCTCGACTTCGCCGAGCTCGGCAGGGTCAGATTTCGCAGGCATGAGACAACTCTAGCGACCGTGCCGTGACCGGGGTCGGCGCCGTCCGCTACGGGCTCGAACTGACGGTCGAGCGCGGCACCGGCTGAGGCCCCATAGCCTGCTCTTCTTCCGACAGGCCGATGCACTCGCCGGTGTTGCGGCCGGTGCAGGGAATGCCGTCGACTGCGGGCAGGCTGGGGTTTCCGGGGATGCTGCTCAGCGGTGAATTCGGCACGGTGTGCGGCAGGCAGACGCCTGTGTACAGGTCTTCTTCTTCGCCGGCAGGGCACTGGGCCAGCGGCACCGAGGCGCTGGGAACTGTGAAGACGGCGACCGCCGGGGCTGCGGCAACCGCGACCGCAAATCCGCCGGCAAGGATCAGTCGTCGTGCTGAAAGCTCAAGGGTCGCCATCGTCACGCTTTCTGTAGTTATTGACCATCTCGTCGGGAGAATTCTATGGAAGCTGAGAGAAATCTGCATACGTTCCACGAGTTCCCTGAGAATGCGACCCTTGCGGTTGCGGATCGGCCCCTTTTATGGGCTGGAGCTGATGGTCGAGCGCGGTACCGGCTGTGGCCCGGCCGCCGCTTCATCTTCGGAAAGGCCGATGCAGGCCCCCGAATCGCGTCCGGTGCAGGGAATGCCGTTGATTTCCGGAATGTCGGGGTTGGCCGCGGTGGACGTGAATCCTTGTGGCGAGTTCGGCACCAAGAACGGCGTGCAGGAAGTCGTGAAGACGTCCTCTTCCTCCCCGGTATTGCATGCGGCCAGCGGTGCAGAATGCGTTGAATGCGCGACGATTGCGACGGCTGGTGTAATGGCGATTGCGACGGCGAATCCACCGGCGAGGATAAGGCGTCGGGCTGTGATCGGGTACGTCGTCATTGAGCTGCCTTCTGTCGTCGTTGAGTAACTCGTTGGCAGGATTCTACGAATGCTGAAAGCAGTCTGCAGACATTCTCCGCGTTCGCTGGCAATAAGTCTGCGGCGCACACAAAAGCTGGGGCACATTGCTGCGCCCCAGCTTTGTTTCGGCTATCCGGCTACGGGCTAGAGCTGACCGACGAGTGCGGCACCGCGATGGGCCCTTCGGACTGTTGTTCCTCGGAGAGACCGATGCACTGGCCGGAGTTGGCTCCGGTGCACGGGATGTTGTCCACCTCCGGCAGCCCACCCGCTGCCGTTGTTTGGCCTGGCTCAGGCGAATTCGGCACGAGATCAGGAGTGCACTCACCGGTGAAGGTGTCCTCGGATTCACCGCCGGGGCACGCCGCTATCGTCGGCGCCGAGTTTGTCGGTACGGCGACGACGGCGACCGCCGGCGCGGCTGCGATAGCGATCGCAAATCCGCCGGCAAGTATCAGTCGTCGTGCTGGAAGCTTCAGGGTCGCCATCATCACGCTTTCTGTAGTCGTCTTTGCTAATCGTTCATCGCGGGAAAAGGTGTGGCGCGCTGCCAGCCCGCTGCATGCGCTCTACGAGTTCCCTGCCGATGGCTCGTCCGAAGTTGTGGCGGCAGAGGCCATCTGCTAGGGGAACATTACGCTGACTACCTGCAAAACGCCTTGCCATCGGCAATAAAAGTGGTGCGTGTGTCCCATTTCTGGGAGGTTGCTGTCAAATGGCTGTGGCACCGCTTGATGGCCGGTTGCTGTGGCACCGTAATGTGAAGTCGGTCAATGGTTTTCTAAGCGAACGAGGTGGTCCGCTGTGGCAAGCGCTGATCTGACGAGCGCCAAACCAGTCGTAGGCGATGCCCCCCAACGGGTGGCGTACGAAACGCTCGACGAGGGGCGTATCGCACGGATCTGGCTCAACCGGCCGGAATCCCAGAACGCCCAGTCGCGAACGCTGTTGGTGCAGCTTGACGAGGCCTTCGGCCGCGCCGAGGCAGACGATGCGGTGCGCGTCGTTATCCTGGCCGCCCGCGGCAAGAACTTCTCGGCCGGACACGATCTTGGTTCGGAGGAAGCGCTGGCCGAACGCAAACCCGGTCCTGCGCAGCATCCGACGTTCCGCTCGCACGGGGCCACCGTGCCGGCGATCGCGGAAAGAACCTATCTGCAGGAGTGGCACTT
>DASQCE010000569.1:0-5559 GCA_035634855.1 Mycobacterium sp. | reverse complement strand
ACTTGCGCCGTCAGAATTCCATTCTGCTGCTGGAATTGGCCGGGACCGTCGCTGCCCTGCAATTGCACGCACGCGACCGTGAGATACGCGACGGAACGGTCACACGCGGCGGGTGACAGCGTCGCCGTTACCGCGTTGGTTCCGGATAGTTGCACGACCTGTGGCGGGGACAGCCTGTATGAACACGCTGGCGTGCTCGGCTCGGCGCAAGCCATCGCCGCGCTTACGGCGAGGGTCAGCACCACCGCACCGGCCAGAAACATCGGCGACCGGATCATGTCTGGATGGTGGTTCACCGCAGGTGCCGCTCATCGATGATGAACAGGCAGAGGGTGACGGCAAGGAACCCGGCAGGCAGCCAGATCGCGTGCACCCCCCACGCCCGGCTGGCGATCGCGCCGATCAGCGCGCCGCAGGCGAACGCGAGGATCAGTGCGCCGTAGACCCCGCAGGCCCGGCGTGACTCCGCCCGCTTCTCGACGAATCCGTCGTATCCGGCCTCGACGAACCGCATCAGGTTGCCGGTGGTGGCCACAGGTAGGTAGACCAGGTCCCCGATGTTGCGGAACAGGCCGATCTGCACGGCCGCCAGAAAGGAGATCGGCACGGTCACATAGCTGTGCGGCACCGATGCCGGGACGAAGCCGATGATCGCGAGCGCTACGGCCTGGATCGCCATCGTCCAGATCAACGGCCGCGGCACGGCGCGCTCGACGCGACCGGACTTGATGTGCGACGCGAGCGCGACACCGGCGATGAACGCGAGCAACGGCCACAGGTGGGCCAGCGCCAATGTCCATTCCCGCTTCGAGGTGTCGATGGCGCCGAAGATCACGTTCGCGGTCTGCACGTTGGCGAACACCCCGCCGCGCGAAATGTAGGTGTGGGCGTCGAGGAAACCGTTGGCCAGGGTGAGCAGCAGGGCGAACCAAAGGCTTCTCGTGCGTTCGGTGTCCTTCGGTCCGGTGTCGGGGCCACCCATCCGGCCAACCTAGCCGGGGCCGCGCGCCCTGCCTAGCCTGCGCCCAGTGCGTCGAGCATGCCCGCGGCCGCCCGGGGCCAGGTGAACTGTTCGGCGCGGCGGCGTGCGCTGTTGCGGCGCAGCCGTTCCGGCCGGCTGATGACCTTGGTGACCGCGTGGGCGATGGCGCCCGCGTCGTTGTCGGCGGTGGCACCGCTGTCGGTGGTCAGGATCTCGGCCAGCGCCGACGTCCGTGACACGACCGCCGGTGTGCCTGAGGCCAGCGCCTCCAGTGCCGCCAGCCCGAACGTTTCATGCGGTCCGGGCGCCAGCGCGACGTCGGCCGTGGCGAGGATGGTCGCGACGGTGTCGCGGCAGCCGATGAACCCGGTGAAGTCGACGGGTAGGCGGGCGGCCTGACGTTCGAGCCGGGCGCGCATCGGGCCCTCCCCGACCACTACCAGCCTGGCATCGACGCCCGAATCACGCAGCGCGGCAACGGTATCGATGCTGCGGTAGGCATGTTTCTCCACCGAAAGGCGCCCGCAGTGCACCAGAAGGGTCTGTTCGGGCCGCGCCCAGCGCTGTCGCACTGTTGCCGAGTGGCGGCGAGGATGGAACTGGTCGAGGTCGACACCCAGGGGCACCGTCACGACGTTCGGTGCGTGGATGCGGTCGAATTCCTCGCGGGCGAACGCCGTCGTGCATACCACCCCGTCGTAGCTGGCGGCGGTCCGGCGATTGGCCACGTTGGCGATCGACCGCGCCATGCACGCCGGAAGTATCTGTCCGACAAGGCGATCGAGGCGTTCGTGGGAGATCATGACGGTGGCCACGTCGTGTCGGCGGCCCCATCCGCCCAGCGATCGCAGGGTCAGCCGGTCCGAGACCTCCAGCGCGTCGGGCGAGAGCTGCGAGAGCAGTGATGTGACCGGGCCCGGCAACACCGCTCGATAGCCGCCGGTGAAGGGGATCAGCCTGGCGGGTAGGGAAACACGCACGACTCCCGAGGGAAGCTCGCGCCAGTCCGAGTAACGTCCGGGCACGACAAGGAACACCTCGTGCCCGGCGGCGCAGTATTCCGCGCCGAGGCGATCCACCGCCGTACGTAGGCCCCCCGAACGCGGGCCATAGAAGTTCGCAACCTGCACAACCCGCATGAGCTGATCAGAACCTCTACGCGTGTGCGGTCAACAACGCGACACCAACCGGCAGGAAAACAGGTCATGAATTGCCGCGAGCGACCGTGTTCGTACCGCGACACGCTGGGAAGTTGCGCACAAACACGGTCGCTCGCGCAGGGACTCAACCCACGTACTTGGTGAGCCAGTCCTGTACGCGGCGCCAGGCGTCGTCGGCAGCCGCTGCGTTGTAGCGGTCGCCGGTGTCATTGAAGAACGCATGGTTGGCATCGGGTTCGGTGACGAGTTCGTGGACCAGCCCGGCCTTTTCCAGCGCCGCCTTGGCAACCGGTTCGGTGGCATTGACGCGTTGGTCTTGCGCGCCGTAGAAGGCAAGGACGGCAACGTTTTTCGAGCCGGCGAAGTCGGGGTTGTCCGGTGCAGGACCATAAAACGGGAAGGCCGCGGCCAGTTGCGGCTCGCCCGCCGCCAGCAGTTGCCACGTCAGCCCGCCGCCCATGCAGAATCCGATGACGGCAATCTTCTTGTCTGGCACCCTGCGCTGCAGCTCGCCGACACCGGACTTCAAGTTGGCGACGAACACGTCGGGTGGGATCTTGCCCAGCTCGGCGGTGGCCTGCGCCGGGTCGGCGAACTTCGCCGTCCCACCCTGCGCCGAGAGCAGGTCGATCGCCAAGGCCGAGTAGCCGATGCCGGCGAACCGGGCCGCCACGGACCGAACCCAGTCGTTGAGGCCTTTGTTCTCGTGAATGACCAGCACCCCGCCGCGCGCGTTCGGCGCCTCGGCCCACGCCGCCTGGAGTTCTCCCTGCGGGCCGGCCCAGGTGATCGGAGTGGTGGTCAGCGCGGTGTCCATCCCCGGGGGTTTGGCGCTCGAGGTGGCAGCTCCGGAGGAGGTCACCGGCGCGTTCGCGGTGGGCTTGCTGTTCTGGTTGCTTTCGCTGCAGGCGGCGATCAGGGCGGTGGCCGCCCCCGCGCTTACCCCGAGCAGCGCCAGCCTGCGCAGGGCTTCGCGTCGGGACAACAGGCCGTCAACGTGATCGGTGGCAATTTCTTCGGCGATATAGCGCTGTAACGGTGTCACATTCGCGAGTATGCCCCTATGGATTGGATACCGGATGGGGATGCGCTGCACGGTCGCGTGGCGGTGGTCGCAGGCGCCACCCGCGGAGCCGGGCGCGGCATCGCCGCCGCGCTCGGCGAAACCGGCGCGACGGTGATCTGTACCGGCCGCAGCAGTGTGTCCGGCAACGCGCAGTCCGACTATGACCGTCCGGAAACCATCGAAGAGACAGCGGAACTGGTCACCTCACTCGGTGGCGTCGGCGTCCCGATCCAGGTCGACCACCTCGACATCGCACAGGTGCAAGCCCTCGCCGACCGCATCCGGGACGACCACGGCGCCATCGACATCCTGGTCAACGACATCTGGGGCGCCGAGGTGCTCAAGGGTCATCCGCCGACATGGAACCGGCCGATCTGGGAGCACAGCCTCGACGACGGGCTACGTATACTCCGGCTCGCCATCGACACCCACCTCATCACCGCCCACTGCCTGTTCCCGCTACTGGTCGCGCGGCCCGGCGGGCTGCACGTCGAAGTGACCGATGGGACAAAGGAATACAACGATGACACGTACCGAATCTCAGTCTTCTACGACTTGTCGAAGGTCGCGGTAAACAGGCTCGGCTACAGCCTCGGCCACGAACTCGCGCGGTTCGGTGCCACTGCCGTCGCCGTGACGCCGGGCTGGCTGCGGTCGGAGATGATGCTCGACAACTGGGGCGTCACGGAAGAGAACTGGCACATCGCGCTTGACCCGAACCGATCCGACGGCCCCACCGCGCCCCCGGGATTCGCCATATCAGAGTCGCCGCGATACGTCGGACGCGGTGTTGCCGCGATTGCCGCCGACGAGAACCGGTCGCGCTGGAACCAGCGCTCGGTCACCTCCGCCGAGCTGGCCCGCGAGTACGGCGTCACCGACATCGATGGCCACCAGCCGGACGGCTGGGCGGAAGTATAACCCCAGGTCAGCATCTAAAGTAGACATTCCTTCGAATCTGTTCACCGATTTCGTTTACACCCGCCAGCACGCGCTGTTCTATGACTTGGTGACCTACGACACCATCATTCGCAACGGCCGCTGGTTCGATGGCACCGGCGCACCGTCGGCGGTGCGCAACATCGGCATCCGCGACGGCCATGTCGTGGTGATCTCGCCGCAAGCCCTCGACGACACAGACTGCCCGCGGGTCATCGATGCGACCGGCAAGTGGGTGCTGCCGGGCATGCTCGACATTCACACCCACTACGACGTCGAAGTGCTCAACGGCCCGTCGCTGTCGGAGTCGTTACGCCACGGCGTGACGACCGTGATGCTGGGCTCGTGCTCGCTGTCTACCGTCCACGTCGACGGCACCGACGCAGCCGACATCTTCGGAAGGGTCGAGGCGATCCCCCGCGAACACGTGATCAGCGCCATCGACGAGCATAAGTCCTGGACGAACGCCGAGGAGTACATCCAGGCGCTGGAAGCGCGACCCCTCGGCCCCAACCTGGCGGCGTTCATCGGGCACTCCGACATGCGCGCTGCCACCATGGGCTTGGACCGGGCCACGCAGAAGCGCGAACGCCCGGCCAAGAGCGAGCAGGCTCAGATGGAGCGGATGCTGTCGGATGCGCTGCGGGCAGGGTTTGTCGGAATGTCTTCGCAGCAACTGCTTTTCGACAAGCTCGAGGGCGACGTCTGCCGCTCGCGCACACTGCCGTCGACGTATGCCAGGCCGCGTGAACTGCGCCGGCTGAAGTCGCTGCTGCGGCGCGCCGGACGGATCCTGCAGTCGGGCCCCGACATTCAGAATCCGCTCAACCTCGGTTCACAGCTCGCCCAGTCACTGGGCATCGTCCGCAACCCGCTCAAGACCAGCCTGCTGTCGGCGGCCGACGTCAAGGCCAACCCGTACGCCATCTGGGCCATGGGACCGGCCGCGCGGCTGATCAACCGCCTCGGCGGCAACTTCCGCTGGCAACACCTGCCCGTGCCGTTCGAGGTCTACGCCGACGGCATCGACCTCGTGGTCTTCGAGGAGTTCGGGGCGGGCGCCGCGGCGCTGCACCTGCGCGACGAGTTGGAGCGCAACGAACTTTTGCGCGACGAGTCGTATCGCCGCGAGTTCCGCAAGCAGTACGAGAGCAAGTTCGGTGTGCGGGTGTGGCACCGCGACTTCTTCGACGCCGAAATCGTCGACTGCCCCGACGCGTCGGTGGTCGGCAAGTCGTTCGGCGAGGTCGGCTGGGACCGCGGCGGGCTGCACCCCGTCGACGCGTTCTTGGATCTGGTGCTCGAGCACGGCAGGGCGTTGCGGTGGTGCACCACGATTTCCAACCACCGGCCCGAGGTGCTCAAGCAGATGGCCAGGGAGCCGGGCATTCAGATGGGCTTCTCCGACGCGG
>DASQCE010000568.1:0-5290 GCA_035634855.1 Mycobacterium sp. | reverse complement strand
ATGCGCACGAACCCGGCCATGGCCTGCTCGGGCCGTCCGAGGTGCAAGATCAGGAAGTTGCCCACGACAGCGTCGAAGGAGCCGGCCTCGAACGGAAGCTTTTGTACGTCCGCCTGGCGGAAGTCGAGCCCCGGGTGCAGCCGGTCAGCGAGGGCGATCATCGCCCCCGCGACGTCTACTCCAATCACGGATGCGCCGTGCTCGGCTGCTCGCGCCGCCACGTAACCGGGGCCGGTGGCCAGATCGAGCAGCCGCGTTCCTGGCCCTGCAGAGACAGCATTCAGGAGAGGCTCGGCGAACCGGCTCGTAATGTCGCCGACGAAGCGGTCATAGCTGGCCGCCTTGTCTTCCCAACCTCTTGCCTCGAAGGCATTGAAGGCATCGGGATCGATAGCGGCCTGACCCACAGCCACACGGTACCCCCGCCGCATCCCTCGGAACCGAACGCGGACCGAACCGCCTCGACGCTGCATCGTCGACCCGCTCTCGGCCGCCTGCCTCCGTGACGCGAATCGACCGCGGAAACCGGTGCGACGAGCCGCAGTTCGGCATCGGATGGTCTCGACGACTTGCGGGACATCGTCGCGGTCCGACAACGCCGGTATTCCAGCGACCGCCGACCCGGCGCGCGTGTCATGCCCTTGTAGTAGTGCGACTAGCGTGTGCGTACCCGATGAGGAGCTGCGCCAACTCTTTCGGGCGGCTGAGCGCGACGCAGTGGCCGGCCAGGATCTCGTCTGGCGTGATGTGCAGGCGCTCGGCGACTAGCCGCCGGAGGAAGTCGGGCGGGAAGAAGCGGTCTTCGGTGCACAGCACGAACTTCGTTTGCACGTCCGGCCAGGCGTCGAGTGGCCACGGTGCGCTCTGGGACGCCTCGGACGGGTGGGAGCGTTCCTTGCTCATCGCCTCTTCGGCCAGGCGGCGCGGCACGTCGTGATAGAAGCTGACGTACGGATCCTGGTTGCCGGTCAAGCCGCCATCGCGCGCGGCCTGTTCCCGCACCGCATCGGAGTAGCCGGTGTTCTCCCACCAGTCGCCAGGACGCTCGCCGGGGGAGGGGATCATTCCGGCTACGAGTACCAGCGCATCGGCCTGCAGCCGGTCCGCGACCAGGGGTGCGGTAAACGCGCCGAAGGACTGGCCTACCACGACCAGGTTTCTCCGATCGCCAACGGCCTCGACCATGGCGTCGGCGTAGTCGTTCAGCCCCAGCGAGTCGTCATCTGCGGGAAGGTCGGGCGCCACCGCGCCCTGTCCTCGTGCCCGCAACTCGGCCTCGACCAGGTGCCAGTACCAGCCGACGTCGCCAGCGCCGTGGATCAAAGCGAAGGTACTCACGGTCTAATCCTCTGCCGCCTCGGGTGATCGTGCGTGGATAAGCGCCCCTAAACTAGAGACGCTGCGGCCGGTTTAGCCGGCGCGGAATGCGCTCAGTATGTCGCCGCCGTCATCGACCCGACCCGTCCGCGACCCCGCACCGCCGGCACCACAGCGACGCCTCCGGCTCGCGATACCGTCCAGGATTCTGTGGGAGTCGAGCAGTTCCGGAGTGGTTCCATTGAATTTCGGGCCAGAATCGCCTGATGTCAGGTCTCGCCGCTGCGCGTGCACGCGGTCGGCTAGGCAGGCCAAAGGCGTTTAATAGCAAACGATTACAGCCCGCAATGTGCACTCGCATCCGCCGTTGTACGCGTCGCAGAGTTCGCGGGTGTGCTGATAGCGGGCGATCGAGCCTCTACAGGGCGTTACGGGAAACATGACCTCAAAATGGCGATAACTGATGTGGCGCCTATGTGAGTGGGATTGACCCCTGCGCCGGTCCCCGAAACTGTTCCGCGGTTCACAGGTCAGGCGTTGAGGTGCGTGGAATCAGGGAACCGATGAGATCGAGACTGAGTAGGCGAGGACATTGTTTCGTTCCCTGATTCCCTTGCGCCGAGGCTTACGGCGCGGCGTGTGCAGCCTGCAGCGGCCTCGCAAGCACCTGCGCATGTCACGGCGCTCGGCGATCGCGCGCTATACGGCTCGGCGCTCCGTTGCGCTGAAGGCGTGCTCGGTCACGCCGGACGCCCTGGGTGGCACCATCGTTTCCGTGAGCCGCGACGAGGTGTTGATGACCGCAACTGAATTGGCCCGGCGTCTTGACACCGGTGAACCGCTGACGATCCTGGACGTGCGCTGGCAGTTGGTTGAACCCGACGGGCGGGCCGCCTATGAGCAGGGCCACCTCCCCGGCGCGGTGTATGTGTCGCTCGAAGACGAGCTCAGCGACCACTCTGTCTCCGGTCGCGGGCGCCACCCGCTGCCGTCAGGGCGCAGAGTCGAGGCCGCGGCGCGGCGATGGGGCGTGCGCGAAGGCGTGCCAGTCGTCGTCTACGACGACTGGCACCGGGCCGGTTCGGCGCGGGCGTGGTGGGTGTTGACCGCGGCGGGCATTCCGGACGTGCGCATCCTCGATGGTGGCCTCAGCGCGTGGACCGGGCCGCTCGAGACCGGCACCGTCACCGCCGCACCGCCAGGCGACGTGACGGTGGCGCACGACAACCTCTACGCGGGCGCCAGGCCGACGCTGACCGCTGAGCAGGCCGCCGTTGCGTCGACACTGCTCGATGCGCGCGCGCCCGAGCGTTTCCGCGGCGATGTCGAACCGGTGGATCCGGTGGCCGGCCATATCCCCGGCGCCAGGAACGTTCCCAGCACCGGGTTGCTCGCCGAGGACGGAACCTTTCTGCGCGACGACGATCTCACCCGGCTGTTGAAGGAACCGACGGGCGGTGTCTACTGCGGCTCCGGCGTAACGGCGTCGGTGGTGGTCGCCGCGCTCGTCACCGTCGGCGTTGACGCGGCCTTGTATCCGGGCTCGTGGTCCGAATGGTGTTCGGACCCAATGCGTCCCGTGGAACGCGGTGCCGCCCGGCCGGCGACATAGAGCAAGGTGCTAGGCGGCCACCGATGATCGATCGCGCCGCCCGATCAGCCAGCACACCAGGTAGATCGCGAACGAGATCGTCGTGACGAAGACCGACACCGGCACTCCCGGCGCCAGCGACAGCAGAATGCCGCCGACCGCGGAGATCTCTGCGAACACCACCGAGGCCGCGATGGTGGCGGCCGGCGAGACGAACACCCGCACCGCGGCCGCCGCGGGCGTGATGAGCAGCGACATGACCAGCAGGGCACCGACGATCTGCACCCCCTGCGCCGCGGTCACCCCGACCAGCGCCGCGAACACGATGCCGAGCGCGCGCACGGGTACGCCGCGGCCCGCGGCCACCTCGGGGTCGACGGTGGCGAACAAAAGCGGGCGATAACACACCGCGAGCACCACCACCACCAGCACGACCACCACGGCGAGCAGTGCCAGCCCCGAGTAGCCGACGCCGACGATCTGCCCGGTCAGTAGCGCGAAGCTGGTGCCGGTGCGGCCCGGGTAGAGGTGGATGAACAGCACCGCCAGCCCCAGCCCGAACGCGAGGACGACACCGATCGCCGAATCCCGTTCGCGCGCACGCTGTCCCAACACGCCGAATAGCACCGCCGCCAACGCGCAGCCGACGAGCGCGCCGACCCCGACATTGAATCCGGCCAGCAACGCGAAAGCCGCACCGGTTAGTGATAGCTCGGACGATCCGTGCACAGCGAACGACATCTGCCGCATCACGATGAACGGCCCGATCAGGCCGGACACCAATGCGAGCAACGCGGCGGCCAGCAGCGCCTGCTGAACGAAGTCGCGGCGCAGCAGGTCGGCCGTGATGTCGAACGAGAACAGGTGGGCCAGCAGCTCGGTCAGTCGTTCAGTCATGCTCGTGTCCGCTCGCGTGACCCGAGTGGTCGAGATGTTCGCCGACCACGACGTAGCGGCCGCCGACCTTGACCACCTGAATGTCGGCGCGGTAAAGCTCCGACAGCATCGCCGAGGTCATCACTTCCTCCACGGTGCCGACACGGAACCGACCGTCGACCAGATACAGCACCCGATCCACGTAGGGCAGAACGGGATTGACCTCGTGGGTGACGAACAGCACCGCGGTGCCTGCCTCGCGACGGCGCGCGTCGATGAGCGCCGACACCAGGCGGGCGTTGGCGGGATCGAGGTTCAGCAGCGGCTCGTCGCAGAGCAGTAGCACCGGATCGGCGGCCAGCGCCTGCGCGATCCGGATCCGCTGCAGCTCACCACCGGACATCACACCGACGGGCACGGTGCCCAGGTGCGTGCCGTTGACCTGTTGCAGCGCCCGCTGCACTGCGCCGCGTTTGGCCGACCGATCGCGCAGGGTCGTCACGCCCCAGCGGTGGCCGTCGTATCCGAGGCCGACGAGGTCGCGGCCGCGCAGCGACAACCCGCGGTCCACCGATCGGTGCTGGGGGACATAGCCGATGCGCTCGCTGCCCGCTTCGACCCGGCGGCCCGCGACGGTCGCGTTGCCCGCGCTCAGCGGCATCTGCCCGAGCAGCACCTTGAGCAGCGAGGTCTTACCGGTGCCGTTGGGTCCGAGCACTGCCACGAACTCGCCGGCGCGCACGGTCAGGTCGAGATGATCCCACAGCACACGGTCGCCGAATGCCAGGCGGGCGCCGGTCAGTTCGGCGACGACGTCAGCAGCCACAAACAGTGATTATCGGTTTGTCTGCGGGGCGTTATCCAACTGACTCGCCAACTGCTGAGCGGTCTGGCGCTGCCAGGTCAGGTAGTCGGTGCCGTTCGGGAGGGTTTCGGTCACCGTGACGACCGGAACGGAGGCGCGCTGCGCGGCGTCCTGGATTTGCTTGGTGACGGCCGTCTGCGTCTGCGGGTTGAACAGCAGCGCCGACACCTGGTGGGTGTTGATCAGGTCGAGCATGGCGGCCAGATCGGCAGGCGCGGGGTCGGCATCCTCTTCGACCGCGCTACTGAACCCCTGCGGGGTTTTGTCGGTGATTCCGGCGTTGACCAGCAGGTAGTGCGCGACGGGTTCGGTCGCCACCACTGCCGTGCCGGGGTGGGTCTGGCCGATCGCGCGCTCGATTTGAAGGATCTCGTCGGCCCGCTTGCCGAACTCAGCGGCGTTGACCCGGTAGGCGTCGGCGTGCGCGGCATCGGCCTTGGCGAGCCGGTCGGCGATTTGGACGGCGACCGCCTTAGCGGTGGTGGGGTCGTAGAAGACGTGTTCGTTGGCTGGCTGCGCGACGGTGCCGGGCAGCAGTGAGTAGGCGTTCACGGTCGTGACGCCGGGGTGGCCGGAGAGCACGTCGTCGACCCATTGGTCGTAGCCGCCGCCGTTGTAGACGACCAGTGACGCGTCGATGA
>DASQCE010000567.1:0-7060 GCA_035634855.1 Mycobacterium sp. | reverse complement strand
GAGGTCCCGTTCGACATGGTCATCGGCGGGCGCGTGGTTCGGGGGCGCATCGACGCGATCTTCGCCGACGATGACGGCGGCGCCACGGTGGTGGACTGGAAGACGGGCGTACCCCCCGACACTCCAGAAGCCAAGCAGCATGCGGCGATTCAGCTCGCGGTGTACCGGTTGGCATGGGCCCAACTGCACGACTGGCCAGTAGAGAAGGTGCGTGCGGCATTCCACTATGTGCGGTCCGGGCGAACCGTCAGCCCCGACACGCTGCCCGGCGCCGATGACCTCGTCGCGCTGCTCGACGCGGCTTAGGAGTTGCGGTAGATCTTCAGCGCCGAGGTGATCATCGGGATCTGCAGTGGTAGGCGGGCGATCGCGCCCAGCCGCATGACCAGCGGCTTGTCGCGCCACAGCCGCACCAAGTTGATGTTGGCCGGAAAAACCCCGACGAACACGGCGACCGCCGACAGCGCGCCAAGCCTGCGGGTGCGCGGCGACAGCAGCAACGCACCGCTCGCCAGCTCCGCCACTCCGGACGCATAGGTGTAGAACCGCTGGCTGCCCGGAAGTTCGGCGGGGACGATCGTGTCGTACGGCTTGGGAATCAGAAAGTGTGCGACACCCGAGCCGAGCAAAAGCGCCGCGAGGCGGTAGGCGGGTGCCGAACGGGCGATCTGCTGCAGTTCGGGTAGGGGAGAGGTCATGGTTACATAATGGCGTGCGCCCACTCGGATCGATGACGGGTTCTCGTGGCTAAAGGCAGGTTGCGACGCCGCCTCGAGGCTATCGACGAGAATTTGACATCGCGGCCGGATGCCGCACTCGTCGACATCTTGCGCATCCCGGAGCCGTTCATCAGCCCTGGCCAGCGCATTTTCCGCCGCATCATCTACGCGACGCTGGCGCTGTTTGCGGCGGTGCTCATCGTCTATCTGGACCGCGACGGCTACCGCGACGTGCAGGACAACCCGCTGTCCTTCCTGGACTGCCTCTATTACGCGACCGTGTCGCTGTCGACGACCGGCTACGGGGACATCACCCCGTTCACCCCGGAAGCCCGGCTGGTCAACGTCCTGGTGATCACACCGCTGCGGATCGCATTCCTGATCGTCCTCATTGGGACCACAGTCGAGACACTGACCACCCAGTCGCGGCAGGCATTGAAGATCCAGCGATGGAGGAGCAGAGTGCGCAACCACACGGTCGTCATCGGATACGGCACCAAGGGCAGGACGGCCGTCTCGGCGATGGTCGGTGACGAGGTGGCACCCGCGGACATCGTGGTGGTCGACGAGAATGCCACAACACTCGAACGGGCGAAGAGTGCGGGACTGGTCACCGTGCACGGCGACGCCACCAAATCCGAGGTGCTGCGGCTGGCCAGCGCCCAGCACGCCAAATCGATCATCGTCGCGACCGACGACGACGCCAGCGCCGTGCTGGTCACTTTGACCGCCCGCGAGCTCGCGCCCAACGCCAAGATCATCGCCGCGGCCCGCGAAGCCGAGAATCAGCACCTGCTGCGCCAGTCCGGCGCGGACTCCACCGTGGTGTCGTCGGAGACCGCGGGCCGGCTGCTGGGCATAGCGACGCAGACCCCGAGTGTTGTCGAGATGATGGAAGACCTACTGACACCCGACGCCGGGTTCGCGCTTGCCGAACGCGAGGTGAGCCCGAAGGAAGCAGGCGGCTCACCGCGGCACCTGACCGACATCGTGTTGGGTGTCGTTCGCAGCGGCGAGCTGCTGCGCGTCGACGACCCGGAAGTCGACGCCCTTGAGCTTGGTGACCGGCTGCTGTACATCCGCAGCGCGGAAGCCGAGCGATGACGTCCGGCGGGCAGGAGCGCTGGGGGCACTCCCCTCGCAAGCTGGGGGCCCACCCGCCCGAAGGGCAGGGGGACGACCGGGAAATTAGACAAGGTTTCGAGCTTCGTAACGTCCCGCTGCTGTCCCGCGTGGGCGCCGATCGCGCCGACGCACTGCGCACCGACATCGATGCGGCCGTGGCCGGCTGGCCCGATGCCCTGCTGTTGCGGGTGGACCGGCGCAATCAGGTGCTGATCTCCGGTGGCCAGGTGGTGCTCGGTAAGGCCGCCAAGCTGGGGGACAAGCCGTCGGAGAACGCTGTCTTCCTCGGCCGCATGCCCGATGGTCGGCACGTGTGGGCGATTCGCGCGGCGCTGGAGGAACCCGAGGGCCCTCACGCCGAAACCGAGGTGCTCGACCTGCGCCGCGCCGGCCAGGTCTTCGACGACGTCAGCGCCCAACTGGTTGCGACGGCCACCGCCCTACTGAATTGGCATGACAACGCGCGCTTCAGCGCGGTCGACGGTGCGCCGACCAAACCGATCAAGGGTGGCTGGTCGCGGGTCAACGCGACCAACGGCCACGAGGAGTTTCCCCGCATCGACCCCGCGGTGATCTGCCTCGTTCACGATGGCCACGACCGCGCGGTGCTTGCGCGGCAGACAGTGTGGCCCGAGCGGTTGTTCTCGCTGCTGGCCGGATTCGTCGAGGCCGGCGAGTCGTTCGAGACCTGCGTGGCCCGCGAGATCGCCGAGGAGATTGGGTTGACGGTGACCGACGTCCGATATCTGGGCAGCCAGCCGTGGCCGTTTCCACGGTCACTGATGGTCGGCTTCCACGCTCTCGGCGACCCCGAGCAGGAGTTCTCGTTCAACGACGGCGAAATCGCCGAGGCGGCGTGGTTCACCCGCGCCGAGATCCGCGAAGCGCTCGATCACGGCGACTGGAGCAGCGACTCACCGTCGCGGCTGCTGTTGCCGGGCTCTATCTCCATCGCCCGCGAGATCATCGAATCCTGGGTCTACCTCTAACTCACCTCATCCGCGAGCGTGCAATGTCTGCGGCCGACATACCGTGGAAATCAACGAGTTTGCGCACGCCCGCGCCGGGATTGCGTTCACCACTGCAGCGCGATGTACTTCGATTCAGTGTAGTCGAGCATGCCCTCGTGGCCGCCCTCGCGGCCGATGCCGCTCTGCTTGACCCCGCCGAACGGGGCGGCGGGATCGCTGACGAGGCCCCGGTTGAGCCCGACCATGCCGGACTCCAACCGGGCCCCGACCCGCAACCCGCGGGCCAGGTCGCCGGTGTAGACGTAGGACACCAGCCCGTACGGGGTGTCGTTGGCCCGCTCGACTGCCTCGTCCTCCGACTCGAACGTGACGATCGGCGCCACCGGCCCGAAGATCTCGTCGCCGAGGATCGGCGAGTCGGGCGCCACGTTGACCAGCACGGTCGGCTCGTAGAAGAACCCGGCCCGCTCCGGCCGGTTCCCGCCGACCACGATGGAAGCTCCCGCGGCGGTCGCGCCCTGCACCAGCCGGTCGACCTTGTCGACGGTCTCGGTGTTGACCAACGGTCCCACCTCGGTCTCCGGATCGATGCCGGGCCCCACCGTCAGCACGGCCATCCGCTCGGCAAACTGTTTCGAAAACTCCTGTGCAACAGACGATTCGACGTAGAACCGGTTGGCCGCCGTGCAGGCCTCGCCGGCGTTGCGCATCTTTGCGATCATCGCCCCGTCCACGGCGGCGTCCAGGTCGGCGTCGGCGAACACGATGAACGGCGCGTTGCCGCCCAGCTCCATCGACGCGTTGACGATCTTGTCCGACGCCTCCCTCAGCAGCACTCTGCCGACCTCCGTGGAGCCGGTGAACGAGATCTTGCGCACCCGGTCGTCGTGCAGCATCGCCGCAACCACCGAGCCCGACCGCCGGGCCGGTAGCACGTTGACCACCCCTGGCGGGACGCCCGCGTCGGCGAGGATCTGCGCGATCGCCAACGCCGTCAGCGGGGTGTCGCTGGCGGGCTTGAGAACGATGGTGCACCCCGCCGCCAGCGCGGGCCCGATCTTGCGGGTCGCCATCGCCGCTGGGAAGTTCCACGGCGTGACCAGCACGCACACCCCGACCGGCTGGCGCAGCACGACGATCTGGTTGGACCCCGACGGCGATGTGGTCACCGAACCGAGGTTGCGCACCGCCTCCTCCGAGTACCAGCGGAAAAACTCTGCGGCGTAGGCGACTTCGCCGCGCGCGTCGCGCAGCGCCTTGCCGTTTTCCAGCGAGATCAGTTCGGCCAGCCCCTCGGCCTTGGCATTCATCGCCTCGAACGCGGCCCGCAGGATCTCGGCGCGCTCGCGCGGGGGCACCGCGGCCCACCGCGGCCCCGCCTCGTGCGCAGCGGCAACGGCGGCCAGCGCGTCCTCGACGGTGCCGTCGGCGACCGACGCTAGCGGCTGCCCGGTGGACGGGTCGAGAACATCGAAACGGCCTGCGTCGCTTGCTGATACGTGCTTGCCGCCGACGTACAGATCGGTGTCGACGGCGATCGGGAGCTGGACTGTCTGCGTCATGGCTGGCACCTCTCAGTAGGGGTTGGTGACGACGAGGTCTTCGGCCGGGAACAGCGTGAGGATGCGCGGTCCGTCGTCGGTGACCACCACCTCCTCCTCGATGCGGGCCGCCGAGAACCCGTCGCTCGCCGGGCAGTAGGTCTCCAGCGCGAACACCATTCCGGCCTGCAGCTCGATGGGCTCCTTCATGCTGTTGAGCCGCGAGATGATCGGTCGCTCATGCAAACCCAGCCCGAGCCCGTGACCGAACTGCAGGCCGAAGGCGGCTATCTCGTTGTCGAAGCCGAAATCGGTTGCCCTGGGCCACACGGCGGCGACCTCGTCGGTGCCGACGCCGGGCCGGATCGCGCCGATGGACGCATCCATCCACTCCCGCGCCTTGCGGTACGCGTCGCGCTGGCTCGCAGTCGCGCGGCCGACGGAGAACGTCCGGTAGTAGCAGGTACGGTATCCGTTGTAGGAGTGGATGATGTCGAAGAAGGCTTGATCACCCGGCCGGATCAGCCTGTCGGAGAAGTTGTGCGGATGCGGGTTGCACCGTTCACCGCTGACCGCGTTGATCGCCTCGACCTGGTCGGAACCCATCTCGTAGAGCCGCTTGGACGCCAGCGCGACGATCTCGTTCTCCCGCACACCGGGCCGAAGCTCGGCCACGATGTCCTGGTACACCCCGTCGACCATGGCCGCGGCCTGGTTGAGGAGCATGATCTCGTCGACGTTCTTGATCTGCCGGGCATCCAGCATCAGCTGTTGTGCGTCAACGACTTTCAGCCCCTGGCGCTGCATCTCGAACAGGAAAGGCGGCTCGACGATGTCGACGCCGACCGGCGCGCCTGCCACTCCTGCGTCCTCCAGTAGGCCCTTGATCTGGCGGACCGCGTCTTCCATCAGGCCGACCGTGGGAGCGATCGCGCCGCGCAGCCCGAGCATGCCCGCATGACAGTTCTCCGGGCGCAGCCAGGGGGAGTAGAGGCGGTGATGTTTGGCCGCCGAACCGAAGTCCCACAGCATCGGCTCACCGTCACGGGTGAGCAGCGCGTAGCGGGTCATCTTATCGCCCAGCGCGCCGCCGATCCACGTCTGGGTGGTGTAGCGGATGTTGTAGAAGTCGAACAGCAGGAACGCCCCGCACTCGCTGGATTGCAGCGCGGCCCTGGCCCTGGCCAGCCGGTAGTCCCGAAGCCGGTTGAAGTCGACGCGCTGCTCGTAGTCCACGCCCATGTGTCCGGGCGCGGGTATCGGTGCGCCGGAAGCGATCTGCGGCGCAGGCGCGAGGGTGGTCATCGCTGGTCCTCTTCAGGGGCGGACAGGCCGTCGTCGACTGCGACGTTCTCGGGCTTGAGCTCGATACCCGACGCGGCGGCCTGCATCTCCAGCAGGATCGCGAAATCCTCGTCGACGCGTCCGGACCCGACGCTGGCCTGCACCAGCGATGCGGTGATGGCGGCCACCGGCATCGGCACCTCCAGCTTGCGCCCGGCCTCCAGCGCGAGGTCAAAGTCCTTGCGCAACAACACCGGTGTGAACGTCGGCGTGAAGTCGAGGTTAACGAACGCCGGCGTCTTGTACCGGGTGAACACCGAACCCATCACGCTGTTGTTGAGGAACTCGAGGAACGCACGCCGCGACACCCCGCCCTTCTCGGCGAGGACGGTGATCTCTGCGAGCGACTGCGTCACGACACCGAGCAGCGTGTTGTGCGCGATCTTTACCAGCCGCGACAGATCGCCTTCGCCGACGTAGGTGACGGCCTTGGCGATGTGGTCGAGCAGGTGCGCGACTCGCAGGTACGTGTCCTCGGGACCGGACACGGCGATGGTCAGGCCGCCGGCCTTGATCACCTTGGCGTTGCCGCTGACAGGTGCGGCGAGGAATTCCACGCCGCGATCAGCGCACGCCTTCCGGATAGCCGCCGACGTGTCGGTGGAGACCGTCGAGCAGTCGATGACGATCTCGGGCCGCGTCTCCTCGACGAGCAGGCCACCCTCACCGAGCAGCACCTGCTCGAGGTCGGTGCCTGTCGAGACCATAGTGAAGACCACGTCGCGGTCCCGCAGCTCGGCGATCGACGTCGCGATCTTGCCGCCCGCGGCCGCCACCGGCTCGGCCTTGGCCGCGGTGCGGTTCCAGATGGTGAGGTCCTCGCCGGCGTTGACGACGCGTATTGCCATCGCCGCGCCCATCCGCCCGGCTCCGATCCAGCCGACCCGCAGGGCGGCCCCGTTTCGCTGTGTTTCAGTCGTCATCGTGCACTCCTTGTTGCAATCGTTTGCAGTCAACATAGCGAAGCTCCGAAACCATGTCAATGGTCATTCCTGCGCAGTCAGACGTGCGCACACTGCGACGACGCGAATCATCCCGTTGTGACCAAACATTGGGGCTTGACAACCTGTGGCAGCTGTCACAATACTCACCCAGTCGACTGCAAACGATTGCAGCAAGGAGTGAGATGAACACCTTCGGACGATCCCGCCTACGGGCGCTCGCCGCAGCGTCGGTGCTGGCCCTCGGCCTCGCCGGCTGCGGCACCGACAGCGCGGGGCCCGACCCGATCAAGATCGGCGCATCGCTTCCGCTCACCGGCCAGTTCTCCCAGCCCGGCCAGGCCGCGCTGCGCGGCTACCAAACCTGGGAGGCGATGACCAACGAAAGCGGAGGGCTGCTGGGCAGGCCCGTAAAGCTG
>DASQCE010000566.1:0-4353 GCA_035634855.1 Mycobacterium sp. | reverse complement strand
AGGCATCCGCAAGGTATCCGGCATCGATCGAAGGATCGATAAGTCGCTGCCGACACATCTCGAAGGTGAATGCCAGCCAGCCGTAGGTCGTGACCCGCAGATCGCGTTCGACCTTGGAGTCCATCTCTCCGCCGACCGCGTCGGCGATGCGGCCGAGGATGCGGCTGGCCTGCCGGTCGTTGTCGATGTCCTCGATGCCGCGCAACACCGGATCGGAGCGGCCCATGCCGATATAGGCAGCCCAGGCGCCGTGCGGATGCTCCTCGTCATAGCGCACGTAGGCAAGCACGCCCTCGCGCACCTGGTCAAACAAGGTCTGTCTGGAGTCTGGCGGGTTGTTGGTGGCCTCGAAGAGCCGCTCGCCCTCGGCGCGCACCACCGCTGCGAAGAAAGTCCGCTTGTCCGGGAAGTAGTGGTACATCAGCGCCCGCGACACCCCGGCACGCTCGGCGATCTCGTCGATGCGTACCTCGTCGTACGGGCGCTGGCCGAACACCTCCGCTCCCAGTGTCAGCAGTTCGTTACGACGGTCGGCGGGCGACAACCGACGTCTGGACTCAGCCACACGACCATCGTAGTTAACACATGTACAACAGCCTCGGAGGCTGGGCGCATTTGTAGACGACCCTTATGCGGATGCCGGATCGCGGCCGTCGGCCAGCAGCCGCCAGGTCAGAATCGCCACGCCGATGACCACGCAGACGTCGGCGGCGTTGAAGATTGGGCCCCAGCCGATCGCGACGAAGTCGACGACCGCGCCGCGCAACGGTCCCGGCGCACGGAACACCCGATCGGACAGATTGCCTGCGGCGCCTCCCAGTACCAGACCCAATGCGATCGCAGCCGTCGTCGACACCACGTGCCGGCTGCGCCACGCCACGACGGCGATGATCGCGCCGACTACCAGCGCGAGCTGGGCGGTGTAGGCGACACCCCATGAGAATGCCGCGCCCGCGTTGCGGGTCAGCGCGCACCAGACGTGGTCGCCGATGAGTGGCACCCTTTGCCCGGGAACCAGCACACCGACGGCGATCACCTTGGTGATCACATCGACGAGCAGCGCAGTGACCGCCGTCGCGAAGACGAGTTTGAGCCGCGGTCGCGCGTGCTGCATTCGCCTATTGACTACGCCCTGCGCGCCCGCGACGAAACCGCAGGGCATCGTGCAGATGAACAACCGGCGTCGATCTGCTCTTCACCTGGTGGTCAACTCGTGGTCACCTGGTGGTCAGCCGGGCTTGCTTTCGGACCGTCTGTATCAACTCCATCGGCGAACCGGTTCGCGCCCCGGCGGTTGCGAGGGCGGTGGCAACAGCGGCTTCCGGCGCCGCACAGGCACCCTCGTCGGCGAGTCGGTGTGCACGTCCAGCCTCTCGCCTGCGTGACGAATAGTCAGCTGGTTGGCCGGCCCGTCGCGCAGCGCATAATTGACTTCTTCGTGGTTGACATCGACTGTCAACCGAAAACCCTTCCACCGCAGCCGAAACCTCATCCGCGTTATGCCATCGGGCAACTGCGGGTCTAGCGCAAGCTCACCGTCGTCGTCTCGCAGGCCGCCGAAGCCGGCGACCAGTGCGGTCCACGTTCCGGCCAGTGATGCCATGTGCAGCCCGTCGCGGGTGTTGTGGTGCAGGTCGCGCAGATCGATCAACGCCGCCTCGTAGAGATAGTCGTGCGCCAGTTCCAGATGGCCCACCTCGGCACACATCACCGCCTGCGTGCAGGCCGAAAGTGACGAGTCTCGGGTGGTTCGCCGCTCGTAATAGTCGACGTTGCGGGCCTTCTGCTCGGGGGTGAAGTCTCGGCTGCACCATTGCATCGCAAGCTCGAGGTCGGCCTGCTTGATCACCTGTGACGGGTAGAGCCGGACATAAGCCTCATGCAACAACAGCGGATACGACGTGTTCTCCGTGAAGTTCCACTCCCGCAGGCTGGTGAAGCCCTCGCACTGTTCATGTACGCCCAGTTCGTCGTCGTAGGGGATATGAGCCGCATCGGCCGCATCGTGCCAGGCGGCGGTTTCTTCAGAGCTCACCCCCAGCGCATAGGCCGCGTCGGGATGTCGGCGGCAGGCCTGTGCCGCGGCGCGAAGGTTGTGCGCGGCCATCAGATTGGTGAAGACGTTGTCGCGCACGACGGCGGTGTACTCGTCGGGACCCGTGACGCCGTCGAGATGCCAGACCCCGTGCCGGTCATGATGACCCAACGACATCCAGAGCCGCGCCGTTTCCACCAGTACCGTCAGACCGCAGTCGGCTTCCAGCGAATCATCGCCTGTCACAATGCGATATCGCTCAAAGGCCATGGCGATATCGGCGTTGATGTGCCAAGCCCCCGTGCCCGCAGGCCAGTACGCCGAGCACTCCCGCCCTTGGATTGTTCGCCACGGGAACGCGGCACCCGCGAGATCCAGTTCGGCGGCGCGTTCGCGCGCCAGATCCAGCGTCGAGGCCCGCCAGCGCAGCGCATCCGCCGCCGCATAGGGCGCGGTGTAGGTGAGCACGGGAAGGACGAATCCCTCGCTATCCCAGAAGGTATGGCCGTCATAGCCGGTGCCGGTCAGGCCCTTTCCCGGGATCGCCCGGCGTTCGGCCCGCGCGCTGGCCTGCAACACGTGGAACAGCCCGAACCGCACTGCCTGCTGGCAATCGGCGTCGCCCTCGACCTGAACGTCGGCGCAGTCCCAGAAGTCGTCGAGATAGTCGCGCTGGGACTCGAGCAGACCATTCCACCCGCTGTACTTGGCGCCCGCCACCGCGCCTAGCACCTGATCGCGTAGCGCGGGACGCGAGCGCAGGCTCGACCATCCGTAGGCGAGAAACTTCACGACGCGCAGTTGTTGGCCTGCCCGCAACCCGCAGATGACGGTCGTTCGGGCCCAGTCCTCACCGGCGTCGGTGCTCACCTCGACGCGTCCTGGCACCTCGATCTGGTGTTCCATCACCGCGGCCATCATCAAGCGGCTGCCCCGGGTTCGGTGCACGAGCAGCGCTCCCTGCTCACCCGCGTCGTGCTGAACGGGCTCCAACGGGTTCAGCAACGCAGCGGCGACCCGCGGGTCGGCGGATGGCTGCGGCTGGTCTTCGTTGGCGACGAGCTCGGATTGGACAGTGACACGAGCGAAATCGCCGACGGCCTCCACCACATACTCGATGGCCGCCACACTGCGGTGCGCCAGCGACACCAGCCGCGTCGAGCGCACGTTCACCCGCTTGCCCGCCGGAGACGTCCAGCACACGTGGCGGGACAGCGTGCCTGCCCGCATGTCCAGCACCCGTTCATGCTCGTGCAGTTCCCCGTATCGGACATCGAAGGGTTCGTCGTCGACGAGCAGGCGCAGAATCTTGCCGTTGGTGACGTCGACGACTGATTGACCGTCCTCCGGATAGCCGTATCCCGCTTCCGCGTACGGCAGCGGGCGTGTCTCGTAGAACGAGTTGAGGTAGGTCCCGGGCAGCCCGTACGGCTCGCCCTCGTCGAGGTTGCCGCGCAGCCCGATATGGCCGTTGGACAACGCGAACACCGACTCTGATTGAGCCAGCAGGTTGAGATTTAGCTTGGTCTCGCGCACGTGCCATGGCTCGACGGGGAAGGTGTGCTCGGTGATCATCGGTTCGGCAGCAATTCGGCGAGGTCTGTCACGACGATATCGGCTCCCTTGTCGCGCAACGCTTCTGCGTGGCCGACGCGATCGACACCGACCACGAAGCCGAAGTGACCGCGCCGGCCCGCCTCGACACCGGCCAACGCGTCTTCGAAGACAGCCCCTTCTGCGGGTTCTACTCCGAGCAACTCGGCCGCGCGCAAAAACGAGTCAGGGGAAGGCTTTCCCTCGATTTCTTCCTGCCGCATCGTGACACCGTCGACCCGCTGCTGGACGAATTTGTCGAGCCCGGTGACCTCGAGCACCTCGCGGGTGTTGGCGCTCGACGATACGACGGCGGCCGCCACACCCGCGCCAGCGACGGCCTCGAGGTAGCGACGCGAACCCTCGAACACCTTGACCCCGTCCTCACGGATGGTCTGGTGGAAGAGCTCGTTCTTGCGATTGCCCAACCCGTGCACCGTCTCCGTCGACGGGTCGTCGTTCGGATCACCATCGGGCAGCGTGATCTTGCGCGCAGCCAGAAACGACCGCACCCCGTCCTCACGCTTCTTGCCATCGATATAGGTCAGATAATCGGCGTCGACGTCGAAGGGCACGAACGGTTCGTCGGTTCGTTCGGCCCGCCGCTGCAGGTACGAGTCGAACATCGCCTTCCACGCTTTCTTGTGCACACTCGCAGTGTCGGTGAGCACCCCGTCGAGGTCGAACAGGCACGCGCGCACCGTGTCGGGCAGACCCAGCATGGC
>DASQCE010000565.1:0-2904 GCA_035634855.1 Mycobacterium sp. | reverse complement strand
TGAAGGTGCTCCTGTCCGCCTGAGGTCGGATGCGCGATGTCGGGTGTCATTGTGGCACTACCGGGTCAGAGCGCGAGAATGACCGGATGACCGACCAGCACCGCGTCGTCGTCCTGGGCAGCACCGGTTCGATCGGCACGCAAGCGATCGCGGTTGCCCGAGCGGCGCCGGATCGGTTTCGGGTCACGGCCATCTGCTCAGGTGGTGGCGACCTCGCCTTGCTCGCCGACCAGGCCGTTGCCCTGCGGGTGGCCGCGGTGGGCGTAGGTCGCGAGGACGCAGGGCCGGAGCTGCAGGCGCGGCTGGCGGCGAAATGGCCGACTGACTCGCCGGCCCCAGAGGTCCTCGTGGGGCGCTCGACCGCGGTAGCGCTCGCGGCATACGACGCGGATGTTGTCCTGAACGCGATCGCGGGCGCGGAGGGGTTACGGGCGACCCTCGCGTCGCTTGACGCGGGACGCATCGTCGCTCTGGCGAACAAGGAATCACTGGTGGCGGGTGGGCCCCTGGTCACCGGACGGGCGAAGCCCGGCCAGCTTGTGCCGGTGGACTCAGAACATTCCGCGCTGGCCCAATGCCTGCGCAGCGGGAGCGCGGACGAGGTCAGCCGGCTCATCCTGACTGCCAGCGGCGGCCCGTTCCGCGGACGACGCCGGGAGCAGCTCACCCGAGTTACCCCTGAGCAAGCGCTGGCGCATCCGACCTGGGACATGGGCAAGCTCATCACCACGAATTCGGCCACCCTCGTCAACAAGGGACTCGAGGTGATCGAGGCGCACCTGCTGTTCGGAGTGCCCTACGAGCGGATCGCGGTCGTCGTCCACCCTCAGTCGGTGGTCCATTCGATGGTGGAGTACGTCGACGGCGCCACGATCGCCCAGGCGTCACCACCGGACATGCGGCTGCCGATCGCGCTGGCACTGGGCTGGCCCGATCGCGTCCCCGGCGCGGCCCCGTCGGTCGATTGGTCGAAGGCGACGAGTTGGACATTCGAACCGCTCGATACGGAGGCGTTCCCCGCCGTTGATCTGGCCCGGACTGCCGGCAGCGCCGGTGGGGTGGCGCCGGCGGTGTACAACGCCGCCAACGAGGAACTCGTCGCCGCCTTTCATGCCGGACATGTGTCGTTTCTGGGCATCGTGGACACAGTTCGGGACGTATTGATGGACTGGCTGAGCAATCACCACGCTGCCGCGGGGAACCCAGGTACCGTCGAAGACGTCGAATATGTGCAGGACTGGGCGCGCGCGCGGGCGCGGGCCGTCATCGCACAGCAGTCCTAAGGAGGAATGAGCAGCCGTGCTGTACGCCCTCGGTGTGCTCATCTTCGCTGTCGGGCTGCTGCTGTCCATTGCCCTGCATGAGGTCGGTCACCTGGTGCCGGCGAAGAAGTTCGGGGTCAAGGTCACCCAGTACATGGTCGGATTCGGTCCCACCGTGTGGTCTCGTCGCAAAGGCGACACCGAATACGGACTGAAGGCAGTCCCGCTCGGCGGCTACATCCGGATGATCGGCATGGTGCCGCCGCGTACGGACGGGACCCGGTCCAGATGGCCGCGGCGCATGGCGTCGGCGGTCGAGGACTTCCGTAACGCCAGTCGCGCGGAGGTTGAACCCGGCGACGAGGATCGTCAGTTCTACCGGCTCACGCCCGGCAAGAAGATGATCGTGATGCTCGGCGGACCGACGATGAACCTGCTGATCTACCTCGTGCTCACCGTCATCTTGCTGAGCACGCTCGGCACCCGGCACGACGACGCGACTACGACAGTCAGCGCGGTCGTGAAATGCGTCGTCCCAGCCAACTCGAGCCAGGCCGCGAACGACTCGTGCCCAGCGAATGCGACCCCGGCGCCTGCCTACAACGTGCTCAAGCCCGGTGACGTGATCGTTGCGATTGACGGCACCCGGATCGTGAAATGGGATGACGCTGTCGCCATCGTCGAGCAATCGGCCGGGAAGCCCTTGTCGATGACCGTCCGGCGCAACGGTGTCGAACAGCAGTTGTCGATCACGCCGGTGCGCAACCTGAAATACGTCGGCTCAACGACGAAGACCAAGGAAGCCGGCTATCTCGGCGTGTCGCCGCAGATCCACAGTTACTACGCAGCCCTGCCGGTGACCCAGGTGCCGGGATACATCGGTGATCAGATCGGCCAGGGCGTGAGCGCGATCGGCAGCTACCCGAGCAAGATCGCCAGCCTCTGGGGCACGGTGTTCGAGGGCAAGCCGCGCGATCCCACCGGGGCGATCGGTGTGGTCGGCATCGGCCGACTCGGAGGTGACATCGCCCAGAGCAACGTGTTCAACGCTCAAGACAAGGCGTTTGCGCTGATCAGCCTGCTGGCGACCGTGAACCTGCTCCTGTTCTTCTTCAACCTCCTGCCGCTACTTCCGCTCGACGGTGGACACGTGGCCGGAGCACTCGTCGAGGCGGCCAAGCGCGGTCGGGCGAGACTGCGGGAACGCGCGATGGCTGCGCGTGGCGCAGGGGACGCCTCGGATCCGGACGCAGCCAAGGCGGCGGCCGCCCGCCGACGCCAGATCTATGTCGACACCGCGCAGATGGTTCCGGTCATGTACGCAGTCGCGTCTGTGCTGATCCTGGTGACGCTGCTCGTCGTCTACGCCGACATCGTGAAACCGGTCACCCTGGGTGGGTGACGACATCCGCCTCGGACAGATGCGGATACTGGTCGCGTGAGCTCAATTTCCCTCGGCATGCCCACTAGCCCGCCGCCTGTTCTGTCCCCCCGGCGAGCCTCTCGGCAGATTCGCGTCGGCTCGGTCCTCGTCGGAGGCGACGCGCCGGTGTCGGTCCAGTCCATGACCACCACGCTGACCGCCGACGTCGACGCTACGTTGCAGCAGATTGCCGAGCTGACCGCGGCTGGGTGCGACATC
>DASQCE010000564.1:0-2355 GCA_035634855.1 Mycobacterium sp. | reverse complement strand
TTCCGGACGCAGGCGGTGGCGGCGGTCACCGCGACGCTGGCCTCGTCGATCGAGACCACGATCGAGGAACTGGTCAGCCGCATCCTCGCCGACTACGTCGAGAGTTCAGATCTCGGCGAACTGGGCCCACGCTGAAAGCTGCGGAAGGTAAAAGGCCCCGACACGCCGGCAAAAACCGGACACTTTGCGTTCCCCAGCTTGCGCGTGGGGCCCATCTGGCGCAGAAAGTCATTCCCATTCGATGGTGCCGGGCGGCTTGCTGGTGACATCCAGCACGACCCGGTTCACCTCGGGGACTTCGTTCGTGATGCGCGTGGAGATGCGTTCGAGGACCTCGTAGGGCACCCGCGTCCAGTCGGCAGTCATCGCGTCCTCACTTGACACCGGACGCAGCACGATCGGGTGCCCATAGGTTCGCCCGTCGCCCTGCACTCCCACTGACCGGATGTCGGCCAGCAGCACCACCGGGCACTGCCAGATCTGGTTGTCCAGGCCCGCCGCGGTCAGTTCCTCCCGGGCAATCGCATCCGCGCGCCGCAGCGTGTCCAGCCGGGCGCCGGTAACCTCGCCGACAATCCGGATGCCCAGACCCGGACCCGGAAAGGGTTGGCGCGCAACGATTTCCTCGGGCAGGCCCAGTTCGCGGCCCACCGCGCGCACCTCGTCCTTGAACAGCAGCCGAAGCGGCTCGACGAGTTTGAACTTCAGGTCACCGGGCAGGCCGCCGACGTTGTGGTGGCTCTTGATATTGGCCGTGCCGGTGCCACCGCCGGACTCCACCACGTCTGGATACAGCGTGCCCTGCACCAGGAACTCGACCTCAGAATCACTGGCGCCCAAGGTGTCTCGCACCGCACCCTCGAACGCCCGGATGAACTCGCGGCCGATAATCTTGCGCTTGCCTTCGGGATTCGTCACCCCGGACAGCGCCTCGAGGAACCGGTCGGCTACGTCGACGGTCACCAGGTTGGCGCCGGTGGCTGCGACGAAATCGCGCTGCACCTGCGCCCGCTCGCCGGCGCGCAGCAGGCCGTGGTCGACGAACACGCAGGTCAACCGGTCGCCAATGGCGCGCTGCACCAGCGCGGCGGCCACCGCGGAGTCGACGCCGCCCGACAGTCCGCAGATCGCCCTGCCGTCACCGATCTGATCGCGGACCTGCTCGATGAGCGCGTCGGCGATGTTCGCGGGCGTCCACGCGGCGCCGATCCCGGCGAACCCGTGCAGGAACCGGCTCAAGACCTGCTGCCCGTGCGGCGAATGCATCACCTCAGGGTGATACTGCACACCCGCCAGCCGACGCGTCCTGTTCTCGAACGCCGCCACCGGCGCACCGGAGCTGGTGGCCACCACGTCGAACCCGTCGGGAGCGGAAGTGACCGCGTCGCCGTGACTCATCCACACCGGCTGGGTGGTCGGCAGATCCGAATGCAGCTGTCCCCCAGAGACATTCAGCTCAGTGCGGCCGTACTCGCTGGTTCCTGTTCTTGCGACCGTGCCGCCGAGCGCCTGGGCCATCGCCTGGAAGCCGTAGCAGATGCCGAAAACCGGTACATCGAGGTCGAACAGCGCGGGATCCAGCTGAGGAGCACCGTCGGCGTAGACGCTTGCCGGCCCGCCCGACAGGACGATTGCCTGCGGATCCTTGGCCTTGATTTCCTCGACGCTCGCGGTGCTGGGAATGACCTCCGAATACACCCTGGCCTCTCGGACTCGGCGGGCGATCAGCTGCGCGTATTGCGCGCCGAAGTCGACCACCAAGACGGGGCGGGGCGATGCTGATTCCACTGGGTCAGTCTAGTTGGCGGCCCAAAACGAGTGTCGCGACGTCAGCACTTCAGACGTACAGGGCGGGAAACGGCCCAAAACCCAAGTTGCGCACCAGAAACCACACCAACGTCAGCGCCAGGGCCGTCGGCGCCGACCATCGCAGGTGTTGCCAGCTACGCAGCTGCCGACCAATGAGCCTGCCGTACGTCCACACCCCGAACGACCACAACAAGAGCAACACCGCCACCAGGCCAAGCGCGTTGTAGTGCACCGCCGAGGCCAAGTCGAAATGGAGCAGTGAGTAGATCATCCGCAGGCTGCCGCAGCCGGGGCAGTCGATGCCGAGCAGCGCCTTGGTCGGGCACATCGGCAGAATCCCTCCGGGGACCGTGGGGTTAGCCATCCATACGACCGCGCACCCGCCCGCCGCCGCGGCAGCGACTGCCAGCGGCGCGGCGAGCGAGTGGACGTGCATCACATGTGGTTGGACATACCGCCGGCGACGGCGATGATGCCGTAGATGATGCCGACGATGACGCCGGCGACGGCGCCCCAAATGGCCCATTTCTTGGCGTTGGCGGAGGC
>DASQCE010000563.1:0-3848 GCA_035634855.1 Mycobacterium sp. | reverse complement strand
GCGCAGCCCGCGGGCGTAGGCGCCCGCGTAATCGGCGACGGCCGTCGGGTCGGCGCCGAACGAGCGGTCACCGATCACGGTGTCGTCGGGGGCGTCGGTCACGTCGACTACCGGAGCGAAGTCGATGGTGATGCCGAGCTTCCTCATCTCCTGCCCGCGCGCGAGGGCGATGTTGTACACCTCGTCGGGCGTGTGGCTGGCCGCGAGCACCCGCGGCGACGGCTGGTTGCCGATCAGCCCGGCCAGCCGCGAGACCCTTCCGCCCTCCTCGTCGACGCTGACCGCGAGCGGCATCGGGCCCGCCGACGCCGCGATGTCGGTCAGTGACCCGTCGGAGAGCATCGACAGGTCCGTCCAGCTGCCGATGAAGATGCCGCCGACGTGGTGGTTGTCGACGACAGCCCTCGCGTCGGCCGCGTCGGTGACCCCGACCATCAGCAGCTGCGCCAGCTTGTCGCGAGTCGACATGCTGGCCAGCAGTGCAGGTCCGTCACCGCACGCGGGCGTCACGGGCCCAGCGGCGGGAGCCGGGGCGGCGGTGGCGGCCATCGCCGGAGACGGCGTCGGCGTCGATGGTGCGGGGGTCTGGGCAGGCGACGAACAGGCCGCCAAAAGCGAAGAAAGAGCCGCCAGGACACACAGTCGACGGGGCAAGGCCATTCCGCCATGCTGTCATGCGCGAATGAATGCCGTTTCGGGGGTATTCATGCCTTATGTCGTGCCATGCGTTCGTGCTGGGCGGGGGTGGTCTACTCGGAGCCGCCGAAGCCGGCATGGCGAGCGCGCTGCTGGACGCCGGGGTGCGACCAGATGTGGTATGCGGCACCTCAGTGGGCGCGATCAACGGCGCCGCACTGGCCGCGGACCCCACGCCGACCGGCGCGAAGAGGTTGTTGGCGCTCTGGGACGCGTTGGCCGACGAGGGAGCATTCGACGGTTCGATGCTTCGGCGCTTCGCCGAGGTCGTTCGCCGCAGAACGTCGTTGCACGGCAACGGTGAGCTTCGCCGCATGTTGCGTGAACGACTGCCCGCGCAGACCTTCGAGGACCTGGCGGTGCCGTTCGAATGCGTGGCGGCCAGCATTGAGCAAGCCCGTGAGCACTGGTTCAACACCGGAGATCTGATCGAGCCGGTCCTTGCGTCCTGCGCGCTGCCCGGAGTCTTCCCGCCCGTTCAAATCGACGGCGAGCACTTCTTTGACGGTGGCCTGGTGAACAGCATTCCGCTGGATCGGGCGGTGCAACATGGGGCTGACACGATCTGGGTGCTGCACGTCGGGCGTCTGGAGGAGGAACTCGCGCCGCCGCGGTTTCTGTGGGAGGTCGGGTTCACCGCGTTCGAGATCTCACGTCGACACCGCTTCCACAGCGATCTCGATCGGGTCGGGCCCGAAGTGGCCGTGCATGTGCTTCCGAGCGGCTTACCGCAGCGGCCAGCCGCGACATGGTCGAATCTGCGCTATCGCGACACCCGCCGGATTGCCCGGCGCGCCGATCTCGCCTACGACGCGACGCAGAAGTATCTGGAGGCGCTGCTGTGACTCTGCTGCGTCGCGCGATAACGGTGCCGATGGTCACCGTCCTGATGATCGGCGTCCTAGTCGTGTGGCCCTTGTTGCTCGTTATCGGGGGCGTGGCGGGGCTGATCGGCCGGTCGACCCTGCCGGTACGCACCCTGGGCGTGGTCATGGCGTATGCACTGATCGAGTTGCGGGCCCTGTGGCAGTTGCTGCGCGGCGGTCAGGACTGCGATCAGTTCATGCGCGACCTGCTGGAAAGGGCCTATACCGTCGGACGCCGAACCCTCAATGTCGGAGTGCTGCTCGACAGTGCCTCACCGACGCCACAGCAGATTCCACGCGAGGAGCCGATGATCGTGCTGTCGCGGCATTGCGGACCGGGCGACACGCTATTGGTGGCCTGGCTGCTCGGCATTCATTACCGGCTGCAACTGCGGATTGTGCTCAAGGCCCTGCTTCGGTGTGAGCCCGTCCTCGATCTCGCAGGCGACCTGGGTTGCCTGTGCTTCCTGCGCCACCGACACAAGCACGCCCGCAAACAAATTCACGATCTCGCGGCCTCCTTGGGTAGCGGGCAGGCGCTGCTGCTGTTCCCGGAGGGCGGGAACTTCACCTGGAGGCGGTGGCGCGCTGCCGTCATCCGACTCCGCTCGTCTGGTCGGCTCCGCGAAGCGCGCCGTGCCTGGCGACAGTCGCATACGCTGCCCCCGCGCACCGGCGGCACCGCGGCGGCGCTATCAGGAGCGCCCAGCGCACGTGTCCTTGTGCTCACCCACACGGGTTTCTCCCCGGACGGTCGCGCCCGGGCGTGGTGGCGCTTACCCATGAACCGGCGGCTGTTGGTCCGCGCGGCGCTGGTGCCTGCGGCCCAACTTCCCCCGCCCGATCAGCTGGGCCCGTGGCTGCAACAAACCTGGAGCATCATCGACGCCTGGGTGGCCGACCATGCAGCCGCAGAGAGCCTTGTTCAGTAGCAGCCGAAGCCGTGATCGATGCCGTGGTTGTCCAGCCAGGCCCGCTCGCCGCGCGCCGGTGAAAACCGGCATTCCTGCGTCATTACATCCCACCCACATGGCTGGGGCCCACCCGCTTGCGGGGGCAGTATCGGTGCGCCAGAAGACCCGTTCGGTGACGGGCACGCAAAACATTGTCTGCTACCTTGGCCGGATGGATCGGTTCATCGTTCCCGCCGCGGCCAGCATCGTTGTGGGCCTGCTGCTGGGAGCGGCCGCCATTTTCGGTGTGACGCTGATGGTGCAGCAAGACACCAAGGCCCCGCTGCAGCCGGGCGATCCTGCGTCGTCGGTGCTCAACAGGGTCGAGTACGGCGACAGAACCTAATTTGCGGACAGCTTCGCTGTCCTCGGACGGTAATGTGCCGCAGCCGCTCTCGCGGCGCTGGCTGTGGGTGGCCGCGGCGGCGGCGCTGATTCTCACCTTCGCCCAGTCGCCCGGAAAGATTTCGCCCGACACCAAGCTCGATCTCACTGCGAACCCGGTGCGGTTTCTCGCCCGTGCGTTCAACTTGTGGAACAGCGAGCTGCCGTTCGGCCAGGCGCAGAACCAGGCGTACGGCTATCTGTTTCCTCACGGAGCATTCTTCCTCGCAGGTGACATGCTCGGCCTGCCGGGCTGGGTGACGCAGCGGCTGTGGTGGGCGCTGCTGCTCACCATCGGCTTCTGGGGCCTGTTGCGGGTCGCCGAGGCGTTGGGCATCGGCACCCCGACATCACGTGTCATCGCCGCGGCCGCATTCGCACTGTCCCCGCGGGTGCTGACCACGCTCGGTGCGATCTCGTCGGAGACGCTGCCGATGATGCTGGCGCCGTGGGTGCTGCTGCCCGTTATCCTCGCGCTGCGCGGAGCCGCCGGGGCGGCGACATCCAGCTCAAGTCGAGGTTCCGTACGAATCCTGGCCGCGCGGTCGGCCCTCGCGATCGCGTTGATGGGTGCTGTCAATGCCGTCGCGACCCTGACCGGCTGCCTGGCAGCCGTCATCTGGTGGGCGTCACACCGTCCGAACCGGCTCTGGCTGCGCTTCACCGCATGGTGGCTGTCGTGTGCGGTGCTGGCGGTCCTGTGGTGGGTCGTCGCCTTGTTCATGCTGGGCCGGATCAGCCCGCCGTTCCTCGACTTCATCGAGTCCTCCGGCGTCACCACGCGGTGGATGTCGCTGACCGAGATGCTGCGCGGCACCGACGCCTGGACTCCCTTCGTCGCGCCGAACGCCACCGCGGGTGCCTCGTTGGTGACGGGGTCGGTCGCGGTGTTGGCGACGACGTTGGTCGCGGCTGCAGGCATCGCCGGGCTGGCGATGCGCACGATGCC
>DASQCE010000562.1:0-2337 GCA_035634855.1 Mycobacterium sp. | reverse complement strand
GATCCCAGCGCCGCAGATATTCGATCCAGCCCTGCGGCAGGCCGTGGTGCACCGCGCCGTCGACGACGCGTTCCAGATACCCGGGTCTCGGCGCGCCGGGATCGACACGGTGGTCGATGTAGACCCAGGCCTCGGACGGTCCGTCGTCGGTGTGCACGGTCAGGCGGTCGCGCCGGTATCGCGACGGAACACCCTCGGCGCTGTCCAGGGTCGCCAGGTCATGGTCGGTCACCTGCCAGACCACGCCGTGCACTCGGGAGCCGTCGAACGGTTCCACGGTGGCCACCCCGCGCTCATTGATCAGCCAGTCGTGGTCGGTCAGCATGGCCGGCCGTGGATTGACCGCGCCGGGGCATCGCCGCGCCATCTGCCGCACGCACAGGTTGGACCCGTACGCGAAGTAGCTATGACTCGTCTGCATCACATACATCATCCCAGATGCGGGTAACGGGGCCGTTGCAGCGGTCAAGCAGCCACGGTCAGATAGATCAGCACCACATTCAGCAGGCTGATCAACATGGCGACACTCCACCCGAGTGCCGTGGTCACGCGGTGGTTCGTGTCTTCGCCCATCAGGCTGCGGTTGCTGGTCAGCCGCACCAAGGGGATCAAAGCGAAGGGAATCCCGAAGGACAGCACGACCTGGGACAACACGAGTGCGCGGCTGGGGTCGACGCCGATCGCGAGGATCGCGAGCGCGGGGATGAGGGTGACGAGGCGGCGCAACAGCAACGGATAGGAGCGGCGCAGCAGACCCTGCATAATCATCGCTCCCGCGTACGCGCCCACGGACGTCGAGGCCAGGCCGGAGGCCAGCAGCCCGATCGCGAAGAACAGCGCGATTGTCGGGCCGAGGGTGTCGCGAACCGCGGCGTGCGCGCCTTCGATGGAGTCGGTGTTGTCGCGGCCCTGCAGGTTGGTCGCGGCCACCAGGAGCATCGACAGGTTCACGGCGCCGGCGACAAGCATCGCCAGCCCGACGTCCAGCCGCGTCACCTTGAGTAACCAGCGGCGCTGCCGTCCGGGTTCGGGATGACCATGCCGGTCGCGGGCCAGGCCGGAATGCAGGTACACCGCGTGCGGCATGACCGTCGCACCCAGCATTGCGGTGGCCAACAGCACACTCTCGGCGCCCTCGAACCGGGGCAGCAGTCCGGCTGCCACCTCGCCCGCGGACGGAGGCTCGACGAACAGGCTTGTCAGGAATCCGATCGCGATGATCAGCAGCAGCCCGCTGATCACCCGCTCGAACATGCGTTGGCCGCGTCGGTTCTGGATCGCCAGCAATAGCAGCGACACCAGTCCCGTGATCACGCCACCGACCAGAAGCGGCAGGTCGAACAGCAGGTGCAACGCGATCGCGCCACCGACGACTTCGGCGAGATCCGTTGCCATGGCGACCAATTCGGCCTGCAGCCAGTACACAATGCGGGTCCGGGTACGGGTGTGGTCGGCGACGGCTTCTGGCAGCGAGCGTCCGGTGACGAGGCCGAGCTTGGCCGACAGGAATTGCACCAGGCCGGCCATCACATTGGCCACGATGATCACCCAGACGAGGAGGAAGCCGTACTGCGCGCCTGCACTGACGTTGGCGGCGACGTTGCCGGGATCGACGTAGGCGATGGCGGCGACGAACGCCGGCCCGAGCAGGAGCCAGCTGGGCCGCATACGCGGCTCGGTGTCCTGGACCAACTAACCCACCTCTATCCGGTGATGCGAATAGAAAAGTTAGGTTAGACGAAACCTCTCGAGGAAGCTAGCTGCGGCCGGTTACCAGCCCCAGCCCCAGCCGCCGAAGCCGATGACTAGCCCGCCGCCGCCCCACGGCCAGGCCCAATTGTTGTTCTGCTGCGGTGAGGTGACGATCTGTGCGCTGCCGTTGGTCTGGCACTGCGTGGTGTTCGGGGCGGTGGTCACGCATCGCGGTTGCGCCGCAGCGACTGGCGCGAACGCGACAGCAGCACCGACGCCAGCAGCCGCCAAAAGCGGTGCGAAAGAGCGAATCTTGGTTCGCATGGTTGGCCTCCTGGTGGGCCACGAAAATCTTGGGTTAGCGGCCGCCGTGGCCGCCGCCACCACCACCACCACCGATGATCAACGCAGGACCATAGAACTCGTCATCCCACGGATACACATAAGTTGGTTCGGCCGGGGTGGCGTCGATTTGGACGTTGCCGGGGGTGGTGCATTCGGTAGTTGAGCCGCCGAGGGCTTCAGCGCCACCGGTGTCGGTGCACGCCGGCAGAGTGGACGAGTCGTCGGGTTGGGCGACGGCGGCGGGCGCGGAAAGAATTGCCGCTGCGGCGCCTGCCGCGACGATCAGCGGCGTGAAATAGC
>DASQCE010000561.1:0-2789 GCA_035634855.1 Mycobacterium sp. | reverse complement strand
CGCGCTGAGGTCACTGCAATAAATCCGGTTGACCGGCGGCTTCTAGGGCCTTCCGAGAGCCAGCAACCGCAGTTTCGGCCGAGTTGTGACATTGAGTGACACTGAGACTTCCCCTCGGGGATAGCCGCTAGCGCGCGTAAGCCTGCTACCAGCACTTACCAAGTGAGGCGGGCGGGGCTCGAACCCGCGACCAACGGATTATGAGTCCGCGGCTCTAACCAACTGAGCTACCGCCCCTTTCACAGGTTCGCGGCACCAATGGTCGCATACGCTCCATATGCCGAATTCTGGCAGGAGGTGCACCATGTACGACCTCGAGCAGGCCATCAATGAGCGACGGTCGATCCGCATGTTCCTTCCGGACAAGCCGGTACCCCGCGAGCTGGTGGACCAGGCCCTCGAACTGGCCATCCGGGCCCCGTCCAACTCCAACGTCCAACCCTGGCACCTGCGGCTTGTGTCGGGTGCGGCCCGCGAAAGTCTGGTCGCCGCCCTGCTCGACGAGGCCAGCAGCAAGCCGCCGGTTGTGCCTGAGCTCCCGGAGCTGTTCGCGCACCTGCGCCGCGAACTAGGCGCCAAGGTTTACGGCTCCATGGGCATCACCCGTGACGACGCCGAGGGCCGCCGCATCGCGGTGCTCCGCAACTGGGAGTTCTTCCGCGCACCGCTGGCCGGCATCGTCTGCATGCATCGCGACCTGCACTATGTCGACTCCCTCGGCGTCGGCATGTTCCTACAGACGTTCCTGCTCGCGCTGACCGCGCACGGCCTCGGCACCTGCGTGCAGGTCTCGATCGCCGGCTACCCCGAGATCGTCCGCGAGCAGCTCAGCATCTCTGACGAGTACGCCATCCTGTGCGGGCTGGCGATCGGCTACCCCGACCCGACCTTCCCCGCCAACACCCTGCGCACCGACCGCAACCCGATCGAGCACAACGTCGTATTCCACGACTTCTAGCTGGCGAACACTGTCTGCCCGTCGGCGTCGATCCGGCATAGCTCCGTGCCTCTGGATACCCGCGGCGCGTCGGCACCCATCGCGACCATGATCTTGTTGCACGCGTTGCGCATAATGTCGAGCGTCAGCTCGAACGCCTCCTCCTCGGTGAAGTGATCCCGCACCCCGGCGATCGTCCCCGAATCAATACGTGACGGATGCCAGATCAACGCGTCCGCATAGCGCAACGCCGCCTTGTGCCGGTCCGACAGCTGTGCCGACGTGTCATAACGCTCTATGTCGCTGTACAGCGACTCCGAGCCACCTGCGTCCAGCGCCTGCTCGTCGCGACGAGACTTGCACAACCGGCAGTTGTGCTGAGTGGCGCCGCGGAGTCGCACCACTTCCGTGGTCAGCGGATCAAGCGCCTGCAGCCTCGCCACCGCGGGCACGAAGTCGTTGAGCAGGGCGCCGATCGGATCGGTGTCGTGGTCCCACTCGACCGGGCCGCCGTTGCCCGGCTTGCCCATGTTCAGCGCTCCGAATCCCGCCCACACCCTTGGCACGTAGTCGGCGATGAAGATCGCAACGACCGCACGAAACGCGTTCTTGCCCAAAGCGCAAAGCAGCTGCGCACGTTGGTTCGCCCCGATGCCGGTCACGTCGATCGCGAACTGTTCGGCGAATGCCGCCACCACCGCTTCGCGGTCGGATTTCCCGTCGACCAAGTCGACTTCCGACGACAACGGCGCCAGCGACAACGCTCTGCCGCATGTCAGCCGGATCAGCGTGTCGAGCCGCGTATCACCCGACGACAGCGCAACGAGCCGGGCCAATCGTGAAGGCAATGCTTCGTCAGCCACGCAAGGATTATTGCGCCTGGCTGACCGATGACATGTGAAAGTCGGGTATCCGCAGCGACGGCATCGCCGCCCGGGTCGCCCAGTCACCCCACTCGCGGGGCAGCGTCACCTCGCTGGCGCCCGCCTCGGTGGCGCGCCGCAGCAGGTCCAACGGGCTTTCGTTGAACCGGAAGTTGTTGACGGCCGCCGTCACCTCGCCATCCTCGACCAGATACACGCCGTCGCGAGTCAGGCCCGTTAGCAACAGTACCGTCGGGTCGACCGTGCGGATGTACCACAGCGTGGTGAGCAGCAGGCCCCGCTCGGTGCGGCCGACCATGTCTGCCAGGCTGGCCGAACCACCCGTCATCAACAGGTTGTCGGCGGGCACCGCCAGCGGCGCGTCGAACTCGGCCGCTGCCGCTCGCGGATACGCCAGCGCATTGATGGTTCCATCGCGGACCCAGTCCGCCCGGCCGATGTCCATGCCGTTGTCGAACACCGACACCCGCTCCGACGAACTCGGCACCGCGACAAACGGCGTGCACTGCAGCCCGGCCGCGGCAGGGTCGGAGTACAACGTCATCGGCAGCTCCGTCAGCTTCTCTCCCACCCGGGTACCGCCGCCGGGAGCCGACAACGCCGTGCGGCCCTCCTGCGCGCCCCTGCCGTCCATCGACCACGCCAGGTGGATCATCATGTCCGCCACGGTCGACGGCGGCATGATCGTTTCATACCGTCCTGCAGGCAGCTCCACCGTGCGCCTCGTCCAGCTCAGTCGCGTCGACATCTGCTCGAGAAGCGAATCAATCGGCACATCAACGAAGTTGGGCGTGCTGACACCGGCCCACGCGCTGGCACCGTCGCGCTTGGCGTTGATCTCCACCGAGCCTGTCGGCTGTGTGAACCGCCGCCTCAGTCCGGTCGACGTGGCCACGAACGTGGTCTCCACGATGTGCCGGGCATACCCGTACAGCTGATCCGCGCCCCGAAAGCCCTGCGCCAGGCCA
>DASQCE010000560.1:0-11396 GCA_035634855.1 Mycobacterium sp. | reverse complement strand
GAAGCCGACGACGATCACCCAGAAGTACCAGTACAGCCAGCCCACCGAGAAACCGGCCCAGTTGCCCATTGCGTTACGGGCGTAGTCGGCGAACGATCCGGTCGACGGGTTGGCCACCGCCATCTCGGCCAGCATCCGCATCACCATGATGATCAGCACGCCGGCCAATGCGTACGTGATGAACGACCCCGGCCCGGTGTCCTTTATGACGACGCCGGAGCCGACGAATAGGCCCGCACCGATCACGCCGCCAATGGCGATCATCGTCAGCTGCCGCTGGCTCAGTGCCTTCTTGAGTGTGGGTGCCGCGCTCATCGCATCCTCCCATGGTCGGTATAAGGGCATCATGACCCCTCGCGGCCGTCTTTGTGGCTGAATACGAACGGACGCAAAAAGCCGGTCACGCACGGCGTGTCGCGGGCCTCTGCGTCTACCGCCGCTAGCTGGTGAGGAACTCCTTTGCGACCGCGACCACACGGTCGCGGTCGGTCTGCACCAGACCGATGCGGGTGCGGCGATCGACGATGTCGTCGGCGTCCAGCGCGCCTTCGTGGCTCACCGCGTACTCGAATTCCGCGCGGGTGACGTCAATGCCTTCGGCCACTGGGTCATTCGGCCGCTCGCAGCTGGCCGCGGCGATCACGTTCGGCGCCTCGGCGCCGTAGCGGGCGACCAGCGACCCGGGCAGGTCCGCCGGTGATCGCAGCGTCGCAACGGGGTTCGACGGCGCCCCGACCAGCGGCAGGTTGCGGGTGCGGCACGGCCCGGCAGTCAGCCCGCGCAGCGTGACCGCGCGGTCGAGAACGTCCTCGGCCATGAACCGGTATTCCGTCAGCTTGCCGCCGATCACGCTGATCACGCCCGAGGCCGACTCGACGACGGCGTGTTCCCGCGACACGTCGGCCGTGCGGCCTTCTCCTTTGTCGATCAGCGGCCGCAGACCGGCATACGCACCGATGACGTCGGCCGGGCGGAGCGCGACGTCCAGTGCGGTGTTGACGGTGTCGAGCAGGAACGAGATCTCCTCCGACGTGGGTTGCGGCACATCGGGGGGGTCTCCCGGCGCGTCTTCATCGGTCAGCCCGAGGTACACGCGTCCCAGCTGTTCGGGCATCGCGAACACGAACCGGTTGATCTCGCCGGGAATCGGAACGGTCAGCGCGGCTACAGGATTGCCGAACGTCTTCGCGTCGAACACCAGATGCGTTCCGCGACTTGGTCGCAGCCGGATCGAGGTGTCGACCTCCCCCGCCCACACGCCAGAGGCATTGACGACCGCACGCGCCGACACGTCGAATGACTCGCCGGAGCGCTGATCGGTCAATGTGACCGAGGTGCCGGTCGCCTTCGATGCGCCAACGCGGGTCAGGATGCGCGCACCATGTTGCGCCGCCGTGCGCGCCACCGCGGCGACGAGCCGCGCGTCGTCGATCAGTTGACCGTCGTAGGCGAGCAGGCCGCCGCTCAACCCGTCGCGGCGCACGGTGGGCGCCAACTCGATCGCGCGCGCCGCGTCGACCCGCCGCGATCGCGGCAGCGTCGATGACGGTGTGCCCGCCAGCTTGCGCAGACCGTCGCCCGCCGCGAAGCCGAAGCGCACCAAGGCCCGCGACGCTGTGTTCATCTCAGGCAGTAGCGGAACGAGCTGTGGCATTGCCGTCACCAGGTGAGGAGCGTTGCGAGTCATCAGGATTCCGCGTTCGATGGCGCTGCGGCGCGCGATACCGACATTGCCTGTCGCCAGATAGCGCAGGCCGCCGTGCACGAGCTTCGAGCTCCACCGGCTGGTGCCGAACGCGAGATCGTGCTTCTCCACCAGTGCGACGCGCAGACCGCGGGTAGCGGCGTCGAGAGCGATGCCGGTGCCGGTGATGCCGCCGCCGATCACGATCACGTCGAGTGGCTCGCCGTCGGCCAGGGCCGCCAGCTCGGCTGCGCGCCGGGCCTCGTTAAGTGCTGTCGAGCCGGTCATGGTTTCAGGTATCCGTTCACACAATGGGCGAGTTCGACGTCGAGTGCGTCGGCTTCGAGAATCGGAGCGACGATCTGTCCGGACTCGATCGTCGACCGGGCGATCAGCAAACACATCGCCGCGAGCTGGCGCGGTTCGCCGAACCGCACGCTGCCCTCATCCTGGGCGAGCTTGATGTCGGCCGCCAATGTGTCAATCAGGATCTGCTGGCTGGTGCCCAGCCGCTCGGTGATGTACACCATCGTCAACTCGGGGGCCTTGCGCAGCACCGACATCACCACGTCGTCGTTGCGCAAGTGATCAGCGACCGCGACGACCCGCTCGACCAGCGCCTCGCGGCCGATCCCACGGCTCGGCACCGCGTCCAATGCGCCGACGATCCGCGTGGTCAGCAGGGCCGCAAGGATCGAGCGGGTGTCCGGCCAGCGGCGGTACACCGTCGGCCTGCTGACCCGCGCGCGCCGCGCGATCTCGGCCAATGTCACCCGGTCCACCCCGTGGGCGATGATGCAGTAGGCCGCCGCCTCCAGGATGCGGTCGCCGATCGTCGGCGACCGATCATTACTCATTGACAACATGTGTAATACTGTAACGCATGATCCGTCCGGATGACGAACAAACCCCACTCCACCCCCCGATGAAGTGGAACGCATGGGGCGACCCCGCGGAGGCGAAACCGCTGTCTGAGGGCATTCGATCGCTGCTCAAGCAGGCGGTCGGCCTGGAGAAGTCGTCCACGGCAGAACTCGAGGCCGAGCAGGTCAGGTTGCGGCCGTCGGCGCTGTCGCCGGCCGATCGCGAGGGGTTGGCGACGATCGTCGGCGCAAAGTACTGCGGCGTCGACGACCGTGCCCGGCTGCTGCGCGCAGGCGGCAAGTCCACGCTGGACCTGTTGCGCCGCAAGGATTCCGGTGTCCAGGATGCGCCAGACGCGGTGCTGCTGCCGGGCGACGAAGACCAGATCGCGGCAATTCTTCGGTTCTGCGCGGACCACAGCATCGCGATTGTCCCGTTCGGCGGCGGCACCAGCGTGGTCGGCGGGCTGGATCCGATCCGCGGCGACTTCACGGCCGTGATTTCGCTTGACCTGCGCCGGCTGAACCAACTGCACTCGCTCGATGAGGTGTCCGGCGAAGCCGAGTTGGGCGCCGGAGTGACCGGACCAGACGCCGAAGGTCTGCTCGGCGAGCGCGGCTTCTCCCTCGGCCACTTCCCGCAGAGCTTTGAGTTCGCGACCATCGGCGGGTTCGCCGCGACGCGCTCGTCGGGCCAGGACTCCGCGGGTTACGGCCGTTTCAACGACATGGTCCGCGGTCTGCGCACGGTGACGCCTGCCGGTGTGCTCGACCTCGGCCGCGCGCCGGAGTCGGCGGCGGGCCCTGACCTTCGACAACTGATGATCGGCTCGGAGGGCGTGTTCGGGATCATCACCCGAGTGCGCGTTCGGATACACCCGGTGCCGGAAGCCACGCGGTATGAGGCGTGGACGTTCGGTGACTTCGCGACAGGTGCCGACGCACTGCGCGCCGTCGTGCAGGCCGGCACGGGTCCGACCGTGATCCGGCTCTCCGACGAGGCGGAGACGGGGGTCAACCTCGCGACCACGGAAAGCATCGGTGAAGACAGCGTCACCGGCGGTTGCCTGGCCATCACGGCGTTCGAGGGTTCCGAAGCCCACGTCGAGAGCCGGCACGCCGAAACCCGTGCGCTGCTCGAGGCCCGCGGCGGCAGGTCGCTGGGCGAAGCGCCCGCGCGCGCATGGGAGCACGGCCGGTTCGGCGCACCGTATCTGCGTGACTCGCTGCTGTCGGCGGGCGCGCTGTGCGAGACGCTCGAGACCGCGACCAACTGGTCAGGAGTGGCCGCGGTCAAGGCCGCCGTCACGGAAGCGCTGACGGCCTCACTCGCTGAATCGGGCTCGCCCGCGCTTGTGCTGTGCCACATTTCGCACGTGTATCCGACCGGAGCGTCGCTGTATTTCACCGTGGTCGCGGGGCAGCGCGGCAATCCGATCGAGCAGTGGCGCAAGGCGAAGGCCGCCGCCTCGGACGCGATCATGCGCACCGGCGGCACCATCACGCACCATCATGCGGTGGGCGCCGACCACCGGCCGTGGATGCGCGACGAGGTCGGCGACCTGGGTGTCGCGGTGCTGCGGGCCGTCAAGGCCACGCTCGACCCGGCGGGAATCCTCAACCCCGGCAAGCTGATTCCATGACCCAACGCAAGATCGGCCGCGTCACCGTCCTGACAAATCCGATGTCGGGCCACGGCAACGCGAAACACGCGGCCGAGCGGGCGATCGCACGGTTTCAGCAGCGCGGCGTTGACGCGTGCGAAATCGTCGGCAGCGACGCGGATCACGCGCGCCAGCTACTCGACGACGCTCTCGATCGCGGCACCGACGCCCTCGTGGTGTGCGGCGGCGACGGTGTTATCTCGCTCGCGCTGCAGTCGTTGGCGCTGGGCGACATCCCGCTGGGCATCATCCCGGCAGGCACCGGCAACGACCATGCGCGCGAATACGCGCTTCCCAGAAACGATCCCGAGGCGGCCGCCGATGTGGTCGCCGACGGCTGGGCGGAGACCGTCGATCTCGGCCGCATCGACAACCATGCCGGATCGCAGAAATGGTTCGGCACCGTGATGGCCGCGGGTTTCGACTCCCTGGTCAGCGATCGCACGAATCGCATGCGCTGGCCACACGGCCGGATGCGTTACAACATGGCGATGGTCGCCGAGCTGTCCCAGCTGAGGCCGCTGCCATTCCGGGTGGCGTTCGACGGCGGCGAGACGATTGTCGCCGACCTCACCCTGGCCGCATGCGGCAACACCAAGAGCTACGGCGGCGGCATGCTGATCTGTCCCGATGCCGACCACTCTGACGGTCAACTCGACATCACGATGGTGCACGCTACGTCACGGACCCGGCTGATTCGCTTGTTCCCCACCGTTTTCAAGGGCACGCACGTGGACCTGGACCGGGTCACCACTGACCGCGCGAGGTCGGTCAGCGTCGACTCCCCCGGCATCAACGCCTATGCCGACGGCGAGTACGCATGCGCGCTGCCCGTCGAGGTGTCGGCGGTGCCGGGCGCACTGAAGATCCTTAGCCCACGCCCCGACTGAATGTCGTCGGCCATCCGACTCCGCGACTGAATGTCGTCGGCTATCCGACTCCCCGACTCAGCCAGCTGACCTCGGCGCCGTCGCCGCCATCGCGATAGGGCTCCAGCGCGTCGTCCCACGCGGTGCCGAGCACCGAGTCGAGTTCAGCGGCGAGCACGTCGGCCCCCGACGCCATCAAGGCGCGCAGCCGCATCTCGCCCACCATCACGTCCCCATTGGCGCTCATCTGGCCGCTCCACAAGCCCAGCTGCGGAGTGTGGCACCACCGGTGCCCGTCGACGCCTGCGCTGGGGTCCTCGGTCACCTCGAACCGCAAGACCGACCACGAGCGCAGAGCATTGGCCAGCTGAGCCCCCGTGCCGACCGGCCCGAGCCAGTTGGTGACCGCGCGCAGCTGTCCCGGCATGGCGGGTTGCGCGGTCCACTTGAGGTTCGCCCTCGCCGACAGCGTCGACGACAACGCCCACTCGACGTGCGGGCACACCGCCGCGGGTGAGGCATGGATATAAACCACGCCCATCGCCGCGTCGGCGAATTGGTTCGCTGCACGCATTTGCTGCTCCTTCGGCTCCACGAGGGACGTCTTCCCCAACGACCTGGTGATTCCGAATTACAGCTGTGTCGTGCGTGTCTATTGTGCCCTGTGAGACGTGTGTTGCGCTAGTCTGCCCCGAATTCTCTCAGTACCTCGTCAGCGAGTGCGGGCCATCGTGGGTAAGCCCACTCCCCGAAATTGCGGTCGGTCAGCACGACGAGCGCCAGATCGGCGTCCGGATCAACCCACAGAAAAGTCCCTGACTGGCCGAAATGGCCGTACGAGCGGCCCGAGTTGGACGATCCGGTCCAGTGCGGCGATTTCGCGTCCCTGATTTCGAAGCCCAGCCCCCAGTCGTTGGGTCGCTGTACCCCAAACCCCGGCAATACCCCGGTCAGACCCGGAAACTGCACCTCAATGGCCTCGGCGTGCATCTGCGGAGACACCGACTTGGGCCGCAGCAGGTCGCCGGCGAAGGCCGTCAGGTCCGCGACCGTCGACGTCACCCCGAAGCCCGCCGCTTCCGCGCCGCCCGCGAGTGCCGAATCGGTCATCCCGAGCGGCTCGAACACCGCTTCGGCCAGGTACTGGCCGAACTCGATGTTCGTGGCTTGTTCGATGGTCTCGGCGAGCACCTGGAATCCGTAGTTGGAGTAGACGCGGCGCTGGCCCGGCTTGGCCATCAGCTCCGGTGAGTGCATCGAGTACCCCGCGGCATGCGCGAGCAGGTGCCGGACCGTTGCCCCAGGCGGGCCCGCCTCGGTGTCCAGCTCGACGACGCCCTCCTCGATCGCGATCTGCGCGGCGCGGGCGGCGAGCGGTTTGGTCACCGACGCCAGTGCGAACCGCTGGCTCGCGTCGCCATACTGCGCGAGCACACCGGACGGGGCGATAACGGCAGCTGCGGCGGATTTGACCGGCCAGTCGGCGATGGCATCGAGCGCGGGCACTCGCAGAGCCTAGCTGGGGCTCCACGCCGAGATGATCGCTGCCACATGCCGGGCGTCCGTGCCGCAGCAGCCGCCGAGCACCGTGACGGTGGACAGTCGGTCACGCAGTGCGGCGTGCCTGGCGCCGAGGTCGACCGGGTCGCCCTCGTCGAGCTCGGTCGCCTCGTCGAGCTCGGCATGGCTCCTCGTCGACGCGTTCGCCCGCAGGCCGACGAGCCTTCGCAGCCACGACCCATCGGCTGCCAGCGCATCCGCGAAGTGAGTGGGGTGAGCGCAGTTGACCATGAAATACGCGGCGCGGGCGCCGGTCTCGGCGTCCACCTGCTCGATCGCTTCGCGCAGCGGCTGGCCCGTGGGAAGCCGACCGTCGGTCTCGACCGTGAAGGAGATCGCCGACGGAATGCCCGCTCCGGAGGCGGCGCGCACGATGCCGATCGCCTCCTCGACGTTGGTCATGGTGAGCGCGGTGACCTGGTCGGCGGTGGTGGTGGCGAACGTGTCGATCTGCACCGCGTGGTAGCGCTCGGCTTCCTCTGGCGTCATCGCGCTACCGGGGTCGTAGCCATCCCCGCGCGGGCCGATGCATCCGCTTACCACCGCGGTGATCCCATCGGCCGCCGCGACCAGGCGCACCTCTTCGGCGAGTGACACCGAATCACGGTTGGCTGCGTCGAGCTGCTCGGGCGAGTAGCCGAGCTGACCGGCCCAGTCGGGATTGGCGCGCCACGTGGGGGTTTCGACGATGAAGCCCGCATCGTGCTCACGCGCGATCGCCAGATAGCCGTCGTAGTAGCGACGCAGCCGGACGCGGGTGTCCGGGTTCTCGAGCAACGGGAACGCGGCGAAGCACGGCAAGTCGAGCCCGTCGTGGAAGATGAGCTCGGTCTCCAGGCCTCCGTCAGTCACGAACAATCCGGTGCCGGCCAGTTGAGGCAGGGACTTTCGCCGGCTCGCTTCGATCGTCATCGCAGGGCTACTTTCGGGCGACGTAGTAGAAGTTGACCGGGTCCGTTTCGATCTCGTTCACTGCGATATCGGTGAACCCGGCATCGGCAAGCATCGACGTGGCCAGCTGACGTCCCCAGCAGGTGCCCAAGCCCGCGCCGTCCAGCCCGAGCGACACACTCATGCAATGCATCGTTGACACCGTGTAGAAGTACGTAGCCAAGGGCACGCCGATGTTCTCCTCCAGGTGACTCGACGCTTTGATGTCGACCATCAGCAGCACCCCGCCCGGCCGCATCGCGCGATAGATATTGCGTAACACCTGCGCCGGCTGGGCCTGATCGTGGATCGCATCGAAAACCGTTATGACGTCGTATGCTTCGGCCGTGTCGAGCCCAGCCACGTCCGCCTGCCGGAAGGCCGCGTTGGCCAGCCCGCGGGACCGGGCTTCGGCGGCTCCGACGGCCAGCCCCTCTTCGGAGAAGTCGATACCGGTGAACCGGCTTGCCGGAAATGCCTGTGCCATCACGTTGATGGCATGGCCACTGCCGCAACCGACGTCGGCGACGTCAACGCCGGCGCGAAGCCGGTCAGGGAGTCCTTCCGCCATCGGCAGGACGACGTCGACGAGCGCGGCGTCGAACACCTCACCGCTCTGTTCAGCCATCAGCTTGTGGAACCGCGGATATTCGCTGTAGGACAGCCCGCCTCCGTTATGGAAGCAGCCGATGATCTTCTGTTCGACCTCGCCGACCATCGCGATGCACTGCGCGACGCGGGACAGGTTGTCGGGCCCGGCGGCGCGCGTCAGCACCGCGGCGCGATGGCGCGGAAGCGAATATGTCTGCGACGCAGGCTCGTAATCGACAACACGGCAGGTGACCACACCGCCCAGCCACTCCCGCACATAGCGTTCGTTGAGCCCGGCGGCGTCGGCGATCTGCGCACTGGTGGCCGACGGCAGTTCGGCCAGCGTGTCGAACAGCTTGGTCTGATGTCCAATCGACAGCAGGATGGCCAGGCTGGCGGCATCGATCGCTTCGACCATGCGCTCGGCGAATTCCTCGGTGGTGTCGGTGAGCTTCTCGTTCACAGTCGTCATGGACGAAACGCTATGCCGCCGGGGGTGTGGGCCGCATCAGGCAAACCATGCAAATTCCGGGTCGCGATGTGGTGCAAATGATGCAGAGGCTTGCTACAGCAAGTTGTTTGCGTGCGCCCACGCCACTGCCGCGGTGCGTGAGGAGACGCCGAGCTTGGCGTAGATGTTGGCGAGGTGCCTGCCGACGGTCTTCTCGCTGATGCAGACCTGTTCGGCAACCTGCTTGTTGGTGGCGCCGTCGGCGATGCGCCGGAGAATCTCGATCTCCCGCGGCGTCAGGCCGCCCGGCGAGCCCTGGCCGCAGACTTGTGTGGGCTCGACGCCGAGTTGCGCATAGATGTTCTCCGCGGTGGCAGCGTCGGCGGCGGCCAGCGCGTCGTCGCCGAGCGCCTTGTGCGCCACGGCCATCCACTCGTACACCTGGGCTGTCTCGTAGCGCGATTGCTGTGTGCGGTACTCCCGCAGCGACGCCCGCAGCGCATCGAGCGATTCGGCGTGGCGTCCCTGCTGCCCGAGTATCGCGCCGCGGGCATGCGCCGCCCATGCGCGGAACCCGGGCGTGCCAAACACCTCGGCGCCGGATTCCAGTTCGTCGCAATGCCTTTCGGCTTCGTCGAGGTCGCCGCGGACAAGGGCCACATCGACGGCGGCGCGCAGCAGCCGCATCCGGCCGATTCGGTCCTCCCCCGCCAGTGCGAGCCGTAGATCCGTCCACGCGGTGTCGAGATCGCCCATGCGGCAGCGCAACAGCGCCTCACCTGGCTGCGGATCGGCGCCCAGCTCCCGCGCTCGCGCGAACGCAACTAACGCACCCTCGTCATCGCCGAGAAGCCGGCGAACCTCGCCGAGTTGGTAGTAACCCTCACCGGCCGCCCAGATGTTGACATCCTCCAACGACCGGCTCACCGAGGCAAGACGGTCCTGCAGCCGACGGTAATCATTGGTGGTGGCGAGCAGTTGGAGTCGGTGCACATCGCAGATGCCACCGTAGGTGGCCGACGCGGCGAAATCGTCGCACCACCGCTCCATGGACTGCGTCCAGGCCCGCATGCGGGGCAGATCGGCCAGCCGGTGGCAGTAATGCACGACCGTGCAATAGATGTCCCCGGCCCATTCGATCGGGACCTGACCGGCGAGCACCGGCAGCAACGCCTCGTCCAGCAGCCCGAACGCTTCGGTCATCCTGGCGTCGAGGATCGCGGCAACCGCCTCGGCCAGCCGACATAGCGCCGTCACCGCGGGGTCGTCGACACGACCACAGATGCCGCGCAACGCCATCACCCGGCTTCGGAGCTCCTCGGGACCCTCGCTGAAGACCGCGACGGCGGCATCGAGGTAGGCCAGGTATCCATGCGGGGGACCCTCGGGCGCGGCGTCGAGCAGTCGGTGCGCGCGGCTCATCCAGCCCTGGCCTATGTTGAGGTCGCCGCGGTTGATCCAGGCCAGACCGAGTTCAACAGCCTTCATCGCCGCCGACTGCGGGTCCGTGCGGGACAACTGGGTGAACACCCGCTCAGCGGCGCGGACGGATTCCTTCCCCCTGCCCAGCCGCCATGCCGCCACCGCCAGCGCGTCGAGGTCGTCGGTGTTCAGCGGAACGGCTTCAGAGGCGCGGACGAAGGCCTCGTAGGAGGCGTGCCAATCCTGGCGGACGTGTGCCGTGCGGGCCGTCAGCAGGAGTTCGGTCTGGGTTTCTACTCGTGTGACCATCTCGATCGGTTCAACGGTATATCCCCTCAGACGAGTTCAATGGACCGTTTGGCAAGGCCCATCCAATAGCCGTCGATGACCTGTTGCGGCGATTGCTCCGGGTCGCTGGACGCCCCGAGCGCGACAAACAGCGGCGAGAAGTGCTCGATGGTCGGATGCGCGTACGGCATGCCTGGCGCTTGGTGGCGGAAGTCGATGAGGGCGTCGACGTCTCCGGCGGCGAATCGCTCGCGGGCCCAGGCGTCGAACTCCGTCGACCAGTCGGGCGGGACGGCGCCGGGCGAGGGGTCGTCGAGAAACGGCAGACCGTGGGTGGTGAAGCCGGATCCGATGATCAGCACACCGTCGTCGCGCAGCGGACGCAGTCGCTCGCCAAGGTGAAGCAGACGCTGCGGATCCAGGGTGGGCATCGAGATCTGTAGCACCGGGATGGTCGCGTCGGGATACATGACGGTCAGCGGAACGTAGGCGCCGTGGTCGAGCCTGCGGTCCTGGTCGTGGGCGACGGGCTCGTTGTCGGGCATCATCGCCGCGATGCGGGCGGCCAGGTCGGGAGCACCCGGGGCGTCGTAGGTGACCTCGTAGTAGCGCTGCGGGAATCCCCAGAAGTCATAAGTCAAAGGGGTCTCGCGGGTGGTCGACCCTATCGTCAGGGGCGAGTGCTCCCAGTGCGCGGAGATGACGAGGATCGCGCTCGGCGTCGGCAGAGCATTTGCCCACTGCTCCAACTGCGAGACCCACAACGCGTCGTCGACGAGCGGCGGTGCGCCGTGGGACAAGTAGAGGGCCGGAAGCGCCTGGCCGCCGACATCAGGCAGGGGCATCACGCCCCTAGCCTTCCACTATTGGCACTAGGTTGTACGCATGACTCAGACGGTGCGTGGTGTGATTTCGCGGAAGAAGGGTGAGCCCGTGGAGGTGACCGATGTGGTCATCCCCGACCCGGGACCCGGCGACGTGGTGGTCGACATCCTGGCCTGCGGGGTGTGCCACACCGATCTGACGTATCGCGAGGGCGGCATCAACGACGAGTACCCGTTTCTGCTCGGGCAC
>DASQCE010000559.1:0-5106 GCA_035634855.1 Mycobacterium sp. | reverse complement strand
GCTGGTGTGATCGCTGGTGCTCAACACGTTCGCTCCTTCGTTTATGCGGCAGGACATCCCGCCGCCTTGTCCTGACAGCGCGGGGCTGCTCGGCGCCGAGGAAGGCACTGGCCGGTCAGATTCAGATGACCCGTCAGATTCAGATCCTCGTGGTCGCTCAACGTGATCGGATACCACTGGTGCGTTCCGGTGCCTTCACTGTGTAGACGAACCAGTACTGCAGAGCGTGAGATCGAGCACCACGCACGCCAGTCCGGACTGGCCCAACGCGATTGCGCAGCCAATCGACGAATCGTGTGTCGGCGACGTATGAAAACTGACCCTGTGTCGACGCCCGAATTTTGACCCCACTCCCTTCTCCTCTCGGCTTACGAGCCGAGAGGAGAAGGGAGTGTTGGCTGTGGAGGATTGGGCTGAGATCCGCAGGCTGCGTCGAGCGGAGGGGTTACCGATCAAGTTGATCGCTAGGACGTTGGGGATCTCGCGGAACACGGTGCGGGCGGCGTTGGCGTCGGATGGGCCGCCGAAGTATGAGCGCACGCCGGCGGGGTCGGCGGTGGATGCGTTCGAGGAGGCGATCCGGGCGCAGTTGTTGTTGGTGCCGACGATGCCGGCGACGGTGATCGCCGAACGGGTGGGGTGGACGCGGGGTTTGACGGTGTTCAAGGAGCGGGTGCGGGAGTTGCGGCCGGCGTATCTGCCGCCGGATCCGGCTGGGCGGACCACGTATGAGGCTGGCGATATTGCGCAGTGCGACGTGTGGTTTCCGCCAGTATCGATACCGGTGGGCTATGGGCAGGCCCGCTCACCGATGCAGTTACCGGTGCTGACGATGGTGTGCGGGTATTCGCGGTGGCTGTGCGCGATCCTGATCCCGTCGCGGCGGGCTGAGGACCTGTTCGCCGGGTGGTGGCAGCTGCTGTCGGTGTTGGGTGCGGTGCCGCGGACGTTGGTGTGGGACGGTGAAGGCGCGATCGGTCGGTGGCGTGGCGGGCGCTCGGAGCTGACCGGGGATTGTCAGGCGTTCCGCGGCGTTCTCGGGACGAAGGTGGTGGTCCTCAAACCCCGCGAGCCTGAGCATAAGGGCATCATCGAACGGGCCCACGATTATTTGGAGCGGTCGTTTCTGCCGGGCCGAACATTCAGCGGCCCCGGCGATTTCAACCACCAAATGCAGCAATGGCTGGCGGTGGTGAACGGCCGCACTCGCCGGGTGCTCGGATGTGCCCCGACGGATCGGATCGGCGCGGACCGGCAAGCGATGCTCACCGTGGCGCCGGTGCCACCGGTCACGGGGTGGCGCACCTCGACACGGTTGGCGCGCGATCATTACATCCGGCTGGACTCCAATGACTACTCGGTGCATCCCGGGGTGATCGGGCGCCGCATCGAAGTGATCGCCGATCTGGACCGGGTCCGCGTGCACTGTGACGGCACGGTGGTTGCTGATCATGAGCGGGTGTGGGCCTGGCATCAAACCATCACCGACCCCGAGCATCGCGAAGCGGCGAACCTGTTACGCCGCAACAGAATCGGCGCTCTACGGCCAGTCCAAGCCGACGACACCACCAGAGTAGAACAACGCGCCCTTTCCGACTACGACACCGCCCTGGGTATCGATCTGGGAGACGGCGGATTCGCGTCATGACCACCAGAACCAAGACACCTACGACGTCGAGTAACCGGGATCTGACCGCCGAGATCAGCTTCCTCACCAGAGCCCTGAAAGCACCGACGATGCGCGAGGCAGTACCGCGGCTGGCCGAACGAGCCCGCACCGAATCGTGGACCCATGAGGAGTTCTTGGTGGCCTGTCTGCAACGCGAAGTCTCAGCCCGCGAATCCCACGGCGGGGAGGGCCGAATCCGGGCTGCCCGGTTCCCATCACGAAAGTCGTTGGAAGAGTTCGACTTCGACCACGCACGTGGACTCAAACGCGACCTGATCGCCCATCTGGGAACACTGGATTTCGTCACCGCCAAAGACAACGTCGTGTTCCTCGGACCACCCGGCACCGGTAAAACCCATTTAGCGATCGGGATCGCGATCCGGGCCTGCCAAGCCGGGCACCGCACACTGTTCGCCACCGCCAGCCAATGGGTGGCACGGCTGGCCGACGCCCACCACGCCGGCCGGCTGCAGTCAGAACTCATCCGGCTCGGCCGCTACCCATTGCTGGTCATCGACGAGGTCGGCTACATCCCGTTCGAACCAGAAGCAGCCAACCTGTTCTTCCAGCTCGTGTCGTCGCGCTACGAACGAGCGTCGCTGATCGTCACCTCCAACAAACCGTTCGGCCGCTGGGGTGAGGTGTTCGGCGACGACGTCGTGGCCGCAGCCATGATCGACCGCCTCGTCCATCACGCCGAAGTGATCGCCCTAAAAGGCGATTCCTACCGCATCAAAGACCGCGACCTCGGGCGAGTCCCGGGATCGTCAACCGAAGAATGAACACCAGGGGGTCAATTTTCAACCGTCGGAAAGGGGTCAATTTTCGACCGCCGTTGACAGCGGCGGCGCAGGAAAGCCATAACGCCTTCTTGTCCAGCGCGCGGGCGTCCTACGTGACGGGAGCAGCGCTACGCTGCGACGGCGGGCTGGTGCCGACACAATGAGCACTCTCCGGCGACTCCCGTAGCGTTACCATTGCTGGCCGTGCTCGAAGACCAATCCGAGCAGGTCGCAAGTCCGGTTCTTCTGGAAACGGTCGGTTCCCGACAACTCTGCGATTTCCCGGGGCGAAATCGGGGGGCGGAGTCAGTAGATGGTGACGACGCCGGTGTCGAGGCTGTAGTAGCCGGTCATCACTTTCAACTGGCCTGCATGCACCGGTGCTTGCAGTTCGGGTGAGTCGATGATCTGGTTGGCTGACTGTTCGGCGTTTGCGTGGATGGTGTTGTCCAGCAGATCGCCAGGTCGGGAATTAGCCACGGGGACTGTGGGTTCGATGGCCGCGACCAAGGCCGCGATATCTCCGTGCGGTTGGTCGTTGGTCTGCACGGCTTCTAGCGTGGCGGCGACCGCTCCGCAGTTCTGGTGTCCGAGCACTAACACCAGCGGGGTGTGCAGGTGGCCGACCGCGTACTCGATGCTGCCCAACACGGCGGGCTCCACGATGTTGCCCGCGACGCGGACCACGAAGAGGTCACCGAGGCCCTGGTCGAAGATCACCTCAGGAGGCAGACGGGAGTCTGAGCAGCTAAGCACGGTGGCGAACGGGTGCTGCGCCTGGGAGACGGCGATGCGCCGGGCGGGATCTTGGCCGGAATTATCCATTCGCCCGTCGACGAAGCGTTGATTGCCCGCACGTAGGGCGGCCAGCGCATCGGCGATATCACCGATCTCCGGGTCGGAGTTCTCCTGAGTCACCGGTTGGGCGGGGTCGGCGGCCGCCGACGGCAGCCACCGCGCCAGTGGGACGGCAGCGGCACCGGCTACGGCGGCACCCAGCAGTGCGCGGCGCGAAACGTCGTCAGCCACGTCGTTTCCTTCCTCGGGATTTGGGCCGTGACGGTATCAGTTCAGGGCTGTAGTCGGCGGGTGTTCGGCGTGATCCTTGCGATCGACCCGGGTTCAAGAGTTCGACCCGGTGCCCGGTGATCGACGCGCGCACGACAGGAGCCGCCGCCACGGCTGGGGTTCACGCTCACCTGCGGCGCAGGGCGCTGCCCGGACGTCGAGACCGACCAATCGCCGGGCTGCTGCTCCGCGTCTGGACCGAAGTTTCGCTGTCGACGTTGTTGGCGTTACTGGGTAGCGCGTTCGTGTTCGGCGACATCTCGTTGATCCGGGTCGGCGGTTCTGCAGTGCTGATCGTCGTCATAATCCGTGGAAGCGATCCTGCGCCGCCGCCAACCCCACGCTCAAGGGTGGCTCGGATGACGAAGCGGCCTACGCTGACCGGTGACGGGCAAGAGCGGCTCCTCATACAGGGAGCCTCGCCCTGAGGAAAAGCTATGTCTCACAGCAACATTCGCCAAATCCCCCGGTCGTGCGTGTCGTACCATCCTGGCCACCAGTTGCACTGGATACATGCCAAGAAGGCGCACGAGCCGCGGCCGGAGATCACTGTCGTCACGGTCCACGACGATAGGCGTGTCGAACTCGACGGCGATGATCTCCACCTCAGCCTGTGGCACCACGATCCCGCGCGGCTACAGTCGGTTCCTTGACCAGGCAGGACACCACGGCCTGTGGAAGCCCCGGTTCCATGCGTTGTTCGCACCGCGGCGGACGGATATTCAATCTCGCTGCTCTCGATCACCTGACACCGTGCGTGGCCGACGATGATCATCCGCCTGCCTATACGGCAGAGACCGCCCTGAAGCGTGACGCGCGGCATGCGCGAGAGCGTGGCGGATACACGGTGCAGCTCGACATCCTGCGCTCCCGGCCCTAGAGCCAACGACGACCCCAGCGCCTAGCGTTGCATCGATCTCCTACGAGCTGCCGTCCTGCGGATGTGCAGTCCTCGACTATGGCGGTGGCCGTCTCGAGTCGCAGCTATGCGGGCGGATTTGTTTACCGCCGTGTCAGATTGGGCATGACGCTGTCAGAGAAGGTGGAGTCGGGCTAGGCCCCTGACTTCGCTGCCATTGATGTTGGTGTGCGTATCTATTGCGAAGCGGGGTCGCCGTGACAGCCAGGAATCTCACCGGCTTCGCCGGAGCCTGTCAGGAGGCCCTGATTGCGGTGCTGGATGCCATCGCCACGGTTGGGGAGGAACGCCGCGGACACCTTCAGGACGCCAAACTCGCGGTCGACAGGGCCTTGCATGTCGCCCATAGCGCTGAGGAATGGTATCTAGCCGACCAATTGCGCCGGGGGATCAAGGAGGTGGAGGCGAACGCCCGCACGCTGCCTAGAGTCGCGCCGAAGGGGTGACGACGGATGAGAAGACGGACGAAACGCGCTAGCGGGTCGGCTGGTGATATTGGCGATAGCCCCGTGGCGGTGAATGTGCGGGTGCGTATCTATCCGGGGACGGACGGCGAGGTCGGCGCCACTGTGGTCGAGGATTTCGGCGACCTGGCGGGGCATGCAGTGGACATCGGTGAAAACCACATAGTTGGCCCGGCGCGGAGATGGGCGGTGGCGCTCGACGCG
>DASQCE010000558.1:0-15374 GCA_035634855.1 Mycobacterium sp. | reverse complement strand
GGAATCGTCACCACTCCTGCCGGAACCCCGTTGGGAGGATGGGTCGATGTCGAGGTAAGCGACAACGGCGACTACCACGTGAAGTTCCACATGCACAGCAGCAGCGTCCTCGGCAATTTCGACTTCAATCTCCGCGCCTACCTGACGGCCCCGGGCTTCCCGATGATGGCGTTCATCAAGAGCGGACACGTCTCCGGCGTCGACAGCTGGGACCACGAGGAGCGCGGCCACAGCCCGCTACTTGCTCTCTACTGGTCGAAGCTGCAGGCGGACGCCACCTACAGCGTCGCCAAGGAATACAAATGGGGCGGGGTCGTCGGCACGATCGCCGAGCTCGTCAACGACATCATCGACGTGACCGCGGGGGCGGTGGGCGCGGCGTTGGGCGTGGTGATCGGGGCAACCCGCGAGGCGATCGATTGGTTGGGTGCCACCCTGGGGCCGGGCGGCACACTCGGTGTGGTCGGGGGAGTCGTCGTGTTCGCGGTGGCGACCGTGGCGGGTGCGGGCGTCGGGACTGCGTTGATCCTCGGCGTCGTTGCCGGGGTTGCCATCGGTGCCGTCACGAATGCACTGATCAAGTTCCGGCCCCTCAACGCCGCCGAAATCGCCTTCGCCCGGCAGGTATTCGGCAACTCGCTGCCTTATCAGGACGTCATCATCACCAACCTCGCGGGCTTGGGGGACCGGGCTTTCACCGCACCCGGCGTGGATGGCAAGACTTACCTCAACCTCGGGCACGCTTACGACAACCCGCTCGGCACGGGCGGAAGTGCGTATCCGAAGCCGGGGCAACTCCTGATTCACGAACTCACCCATGCCTGGCAGATTGCACACGCCGGGTTCCTGCCGGGTTTGATGTGCAGCGGCATGGTGAACCAGGCGAATTTCATCCTGGGCGACAACGTGTATGAGTACGGCGCACCGGGCCCCGGCTGGTCGAAGTTCAATGCGGAGCAGCAGGGTGCGATCGTGGATCAATGGTTCGGCGGCACCGGCCGCAGCTCCCGGTACAAGGAGATGGACCAGGAGAATCCGTACTACCGGTACGTCTGGAACGACGTCACCAGTCATCTCCTGCCCGATGAGGCACGGGCGAACCTACGGGCCACCGCGTCGTCGGCACTGAATGTGGTTTCCCGCGATTCGCTTCGCCTGGAACTGTTTTGGGCGCGCAACAGTGGCGCGATCCGATCTCAGTGGTGGGCCGGCGCACCGGGTCAGAGCTGGGGAGACCACGGCCCGTCGGACGTTGTGGCGGCGGGCGCAACCATCCCGGGCGCGTCGGTCACCACGGTGGCGCGCACTCCGGACAACCTCGACGTGTTCTGGGTCGCGCCGAACGGATCCGTCATGACGCAATGGTGGGTTGCCGCAGCCGACGGAGGGTGGGGCGAGCACGGCCCGGCCTTCCCCATTGCACCGGCTGGCTCGGCCCGACCGGGCGCACCGATCGCCGCGGTTGCACGTACCGCCGACAATCTCGACGTGTTCTGGGTGCGGCCCGACGGCGCGGTTGCCAGCCAATGGTGGGCGGCTGCACTGGGTGCCGGCTGGGGTGATCACGGCCCGTTCAATATCGCGCCGCCCGGCTCGGCCGAGGAGGGCTCGGCGATCGCCGTCGTGGCGCGCATGCCCGATCACCTGGACGTGTTCTGGGTGACCAGGGATGGCGCGATCGGCTCCAATTGGTGGACGGCGGCCCCTGGCACCAGTTGGGCCGACCACGGGTCCTTCCGGATCGCACCTGCTGGATCCGCGCGGCCGGGATCAGCACTGGCCGCGCTGGCCCGAACACCGGACAACCTCGACGTGTACTGGGTGACCCCTGACGGCGCGGTCGCCTCGAACTGGTGGTTCGCCGCCCCGGGCGCCAGTTGGGCCGACCACGGATGGTTCACGATCACGCCGCCGAGTGCTGTCGCGTCAGCGGGTGGCATCACCGCAACGGCCCGCACGCCCAACAACCTGGATGTCTTCTGGGTGGCTCCGGACGGATCGGTCGGCACCCAATGGTGGCATGCGGCAGCGGGACACAGCTGGGCCGACCACAGCCCGTTCGCGATCGCACCGCCGGGATCGGCGAGCCCCGGATCGTCGATCACGGCGGTCGGACGGCTGGCATCGCATTTGGACGTCTTCTGGGTTCGTCCCGACGGCGCGATTGGCACGCAGTGGTGGGATGCCGCACCGGATCAGGGCTGGAACCATCTGCCGTTCGCGGTGACACCCCCGGGCGACGCGCATGTTCCGCCTGCGGGCCCTCCCCCGGGCCCGGTGCTGGATCGACTGGACGCACTTGGCATCGATTTCAGTGTGCCTGAGGGCGATCTGAGCGACTGGCTGCAGAATCCCGAGTTCACGCCGTATCCGGCGACCGCTGAAGCACTGCAGAAGTTGTTGAACGGCAAGCATCTTCGGAAACCTGTCTATCTCGACGTGATCGTCTTCAACTATGAGAATTCGCCGGGAATCCCGTCACCCCGACGGGCGCAGGACGTGAAGGTGCCCGTCTTGGAAGCCGCCGTGGTGGAAGGCTACAACGTTCGTTACGACGAGGCTGTCACGAAATTCGCTGACCTGCTTGTGCCTGCGGTGTGAAGGCAACTGTGGCTCAGGCCAATGCCGTCAGCGTCGGGTAATCGGTGTAGCCGTGGGGGTCCCCCGGGGGGTATACGACGCCGCTGACCATGCGCCCGGCGCGGACGGAGTCCAGCACGGTGCGCATCGCGTCAGCGCTTTGCTGCCAAGAGAATTCGCCGCTGCGAGCCTGCGCCTTTGTCCCGAGCTGTTCGCGCAGCACCTGGTCGGTCAGCAGGCGTTCAAGCTGGTCGACGAGTTGGTCGTGGTCATCGACCAGAAGACCGGTCACTCCATCGACGATCGAATCCATCAAGCCGCCCGAGGATCGGTAACCGACCGTCGGCACGCAGTGCTGCCCGGCCTCGGTGACTGCCAGGCCCCAGCCCTCCTTGCGTGACGGCAGCACGTGCACCCAACTCTGTTGCAGTACACGGTGTTTAGTCTCGTCGTCGACGTGGCCGTAGAACGTCACGGCGTCGGAGATGCCCAGTAGCGCGGCGTGATCGACCAGCCGCTGTTCCCACCAGCCGCCGCCGAGGATGTCGAGGTGCAGGTCTGGCAACCGGGGGCGCAGCTCGGCGATGGCTTCCAGCGCGTCCTCAATTTGCTTGTGCGGCACCAGGCGTGACAGCACCGCGACCCTTGGCGTAGCCGACTGCGGCGCAGACAATGTCTGCGCAGGGGCCCGGTCGAGGCCGTTGCGCACCACCGCGATGTGGTTGGGATTCACGCCGAGACCGGTCAGGTCCCTGGCCGACGGCAGCGACACGGTGACGTACTGATTGCGCCGATGCGCCCGCGGTGACAACTTCGACTCGACGAACCAGCCGATCCTGCCCATCACCGGACCGGCCACCGGCCACTGCTCGCGATGACAGTGGTGCACAAGCACCGCAACGCGCCTACCGAATGCGAGACGAGCCATGAACGGCAACCCGTTCTGGGTGTCGACGATCACGTCCGGCCGCGCCCGCCGCAGCGGACCGAGGCCGATCCGCGCCGCGACCATCGCCAACCCCGCCCAGACATAGACGGAGTAGCGGCCGCCGGCGCGGCTGACTTGCACGCCGTCTTTGACCTCACGGCGCGGCGCACCCTGATACCGCGCCGTACGCAGCATGACACGCACACCCGATTCGGCCAGGTGCGCTCCGATGCGCTCCAGATAAGCCTCGCTGCCGCCGCCCTGCGGATGGCCTGTATCGCGCCAGCACAGCAGCAACACGGAACTGACGGGTCGGACAGACATCCGGACCAGAGTAGCCGCTGGCTAAGGTCGGCATCGATGATGTCTCCTCGCGCGAGCGCTCGTCGGAAGGGACTCGCGCCCCTGTTCGCCCGGCGGGCGACGCTGTCCCGGGCGCTGCGGCTGCTCGGCCGGTTCCGCTACGAGCAACCCGACCCGGCACGGTTCTACGGCGCATTGGCCGAGGACACCGTCGCGATGGTGACCGAGCTCTGGCGAGACGCCAGCGGCACCTCACCGGCCGGCCGGACCCTGCTCGACATCGGTGGTGGCCCCGGCTATTTCGCGGCCGCCTTCGCCGACGCCGGCCTGCACTACATCGGCGTTGAACCCGATCCGGCCGAGATGCACGGAGGGCCGGCGAGATTCGACAGCGGAGCCACCTATGTGCGGGCGTCGGGCGTGGCGTTGCCGTTCGCCAACGCCAGCGTGGACATCTGCCTGTCGTCCAACGTCGCCGAGCACGTACCACAGCCGTGGGCGCTCGGGCGCGAGATGCTGCGGGTCACCAGGCCCGGCGGCCTGGCGGTGCTGTCGTACACGGTGTGGCTCGGCCCCTTCGGAGGCCACGAGATGGGTCTGACCCACTACCTCGGCGGGGCCCGCGCCGCCGAGCGCTATGCCCGCAAGCACGGGCATCGACCGAAAAACGACTACGGATCGTCGTTGTTCGCGGTGTCGGTGTCGGACGGGCTGCAATGGGCGGCGAGCACCGGCGCCCTGGTGGCCGCATTTCCCCGCTACCACCCGCGATGGGCATGGTGGATGACGGGTATTCCGGTGCTGAGGGAGTTCCTGGTGAGCAATCTGGTGCTGGTCCTGCGGCCGCCGTGAGTCGCTGAACTGGAACAGGTTCTCGTTTCCCGCCAATCTGGTTAGTGTGACGCTCATGACACAGAGCGTGGAGACGGCTGCCAAGACCCCAGCCGCGAAGGCGGCGTATCAGACCGAGTACGACAAGCTGTTCATCGGCGGCAAGTGGGTAGAACCGTCGACCTCCGAGGTCATCCAGGTGTTCTCGCCCGCAACGGGTGAGAAGGTCGGGCAAGTGCCGCTGGCCGCCGAGGCGGACGTGAACGCCGCCTGCGCCGCCGCCCGCAAGGCCTTCGACGAAGGCCCGTGGCGGATCACACCGCCCGCCGAGCGCGGCGCGGTCATCGGCCGCGCGGTCAAGCTGCTGGAGGATCGCGCCGATCTGTTCAAGCACCTGCTCAAGCTGGAGACCGGTCAGCCTCAGACGATCGTCGACATGATGCAGTACGGCGCAGCCTTGTCGGGGCTGCAGTACTACGCCGGTGCGGCAGACAAATTCACGTGGAACGACATCCGCGACGGCATCTACGGCCAGACGCTCGTGACGAAGGAACCCATCGGCGTCGTCGGCGCAGTCGTCGCGTGGAACGTGCCGCTGTTCCTGGCCTGTAACAAGCTCGGCCCGGCGCTGCTGGCCGGCTGCACCGTCGTGCTCAAGCCCGCAGCGGAAACCCCGCTGTCCACCAACGCGCTTGCCGAGGTGTTCGCCGAAGCAGGCCTGCCCGAGGGCGTGCTCTCGGTGGTGCCTGGCGGTCCGGAAACCGGCCGCGCGCTGACCGCCAACCCCGAGCTGGACAAGTTCACCTTCACCGGCAGCTCGGCGGTCGGCAAGGAGGTCGGCAAGCTGGCCGCCGAGAAGCTCAAGCCGTGCACGCTCGAGCTCGGCGGCAAGTCCGCGGCCATCATTCTCGAGGACGCCGACCTGGATTCGACGCTGCCGATGCTGGTCTTCTCGGGCTTGATGAACTGCGGGCAGGCCTGTGTCGGCCAGACCCGCATCCTTGCGCCGCGTTCGCGTTACGACGAGGTCGTCGAGAAGGTGTCCAGCGCCGTCGCCGCGATGCAGGTCGGCCTGCCCGACGATCCCGCGTCGATGATCGGCCCGCTGATCTCCGAGAGGCAGCGCGAGCGTGTCGAGGGCTACATCAAGAAGGGCGTCGAGGAAGGTGCGCGGATCGTGACCGGTGGTGGTCGGCCGGAGGGCCTCGACGGCGGTTGGTTCGTGCAGCCGACGGTATTCGCCGACGTGGACAACTCGATGACGATCGCCCAGGAGGAGATCTTCGGCCCCGTGCTGGCGATCATTCCGTTCGACACCGAAGAGGACGCGATCCGCATCGCCAACGACTCGGTGTACGGCCTGGCCGGCAGCGTGTTCACCACCGACTTCCCCAAGGCGGTCGAGATCGCCAAGAAGATCCGCACCGGCACGTACGCGGTCAATATGTACGCATTCGATCCAGGTGCCCCGTTCGGCGGATACAAAAATTCCGGCATCGGACGCGAGAACGGTCCGGAGGGCGTCGAACAGTACTGCGAGGCGAAGAGCATCCTGTTGCCGTTCGGATACACGCCTGACACGGCGGTTTAAGCCCGGCCGGCGCGCCGAGCGTGGGCTTTATGTACGCGAATTGACCGCCACCAAATTCCGCATATAGACGCCACGGTCGACGGCTCGAAAGATCGGTTCTCAGATAAGAATCACCCGCCGAGGGCCGCGTCAGCTGTCGTCGAGAGCTGCATTGGCCGGCGTGTCGCCGCGCCGCAGGGCACGCCACACCATGTCCGCAATCTGCGTGCACAACTGTGTGGTGTCGATCGGATCGTTGCTGTAGAGGCCGCCCAGGAACACCGGTCCGATGGCCAGTTGCAGTGCGGTGCCGTGGTCGATGCCTTGGCGGATCTCGTTGCGGCGTTGAGCTCGCTCGAAGATGACGCACACCGCGTCCACATTGGCTTGCCACAGGTCGCCACGCACACGAGCTGGGGCCCAGTTGTTTGGCCCAATGACTCCGGTCCGGAGCAGACTGCGCCCGATGGCGGTGTTGAAGTACTCGGCCAAAGACGCCAGATGTCCGGCTAGGTCGCCCCGCAGCGACCCCGTGTCCGGGACGACCACGACCTGACGGCCATGCGCAACAAGGGCGTCCACGATGAGCTGCTCTGTGGTGTTCCACAGCTGCTCGACTACATCGGGGTCCACTGCCGCTCGATCGGCAACCATCTCGACGCTGAACCGTTCGAAGCTCCAGATCCGTAGTTCCTCGAGTGCGGCCGCAAGGATCTCGCGGCGCAGTTGAGCTTCTTCGGTTGTTTCCCCCGGGATCACGCCCTGTGTCGGTCGTTCGCTAACAGCGCCTGTCATTGGCTGCACCTTAAGCCCATTTTTGTGATGATCCTGCGAGACCGGCGACCGCACTAGCGGCTGCAAGCCGGATACACAGTCTCGCAGAGTTTTAGCGCGTGCGAGAGGCGGAAAGTTGTTTCGGTCGGAAAGACTGTCGTTCTCGCCGAGTAGCGAACGGCTCAGGTATGAGGATCGATCCGACCTCGCGTACGCGTCGGCCGCTGGATCTCTTTGCGGTGCCACACTGGCCCGATAGGGCGTCGAATCGCCGAGCTTGCCAGGTTTGTCCGGCGCGGCCGTTACTGCTGGCTCTTCTCGGTGAGCCACGGTTTCGGCAGTTAGCACATTTTGACCAGACGGTCAGCAAACGTCGGGTTAAAGATTGCTGCGAACGTGTTGTACGCCTTGGTATCTCGACGGCCACATGGTGCAGGCGGTTGACGAGCGACCGGGCCTCAACTCGCTGGGATCGCGTGTCCTGGCGGACCGACGCGAATCGATTACACCGGGGAGGGCTTGAGAACCCGACCATTCGCGAGCAAGCCCGAGTGTGACAAGCTTGCCTTCGGGAGCGGGTTTGCCACTTGCGGTCTAGGTTGGAGCCCTGATGCGGACGCCGGATAGGCCGCCAGGCTCCAGCCATCAACGCTTCTGGAATGGCGGTACGCGGAGTGACTGACCCTGGGGCCGGGCCAGAAGTTCGTGCTAGTGACGTAGGCGGAGCCTCAGTCGACGCGCGAGGCCGTCCGGCACCTGGTGTACGGACAGTCCTCCACACGGACACCAGGCGCACAATGCTGCATCACATGCTGATGACCCGCGGCATCGATGACGAGGCCGCGCTTTTGCAGAATCAGGGCGTCGTTGATCTGTGGCTGTCCTGCCGCGGGCAGGAGGCCGCACAAGTCGCCTCCGCCATGGCAGTTGGCGACACGTCGGTCATCTTTCCCAGCTACCGAGAACACGCGGTGGCCGTCGTTCGCGGCGTCGACGCCGTCTCCTTGGTCGCGCAGTGGGCCGGCCGCACCTACTGCGGCTGGGACCCGCGGCGGCACCGGTTCTTTCCCTACACCCTGGTGGTGGCGGCGCAAACCCTGCACGCGGTGGGTTACGCGATCGGCCAGCGGCTCAAGAACGCCGCCGAAACCGTGGTTGTGTACGTCGGCGACGGCGCCACCAGCGAAGGCGACATGTCAGAGGCAATGAACCTCGCCGCCGTCGAGTCAGCGCAGGTCTTCTTCATTTGCCAGAACAACGGCTGGGCAATCTCCAAACCGAGTGGCGAACAAGCGCTGACCTCCATCGCAACTCGCGCGCGCGGATTCGGTATCCGGTCCTGGTCCATTCCGGCGGACGATCCCGACAGCACTTACCTTCAGTGCCTGGAGGCGAAACAATTCGTCGAGCGCTCTCGGTCGCCCGCCCTCATCGAGCTGTGTGCAACGCGCATCGCCGGACACAGCAGTTCTGATTCTCATACCACGTACCGCGACCGCGGGGAGGTCGCGACGGCGGTAGCCAACGATCCGGTGAGCCGGTACCGCGAGCGACTGCTAGCCGACAGCGTTGTTGACGCTGAGTGGCTGAGCCGCGTCAACGAGGACGTTGCCATGACTCGACGCCGCCTTCTGGAAGCGTTCGGCCGATGACTGACGATCCTTCGACGTGTCTGGCCGAATCCATCAACAATGCTCTGCACCAACTGATGGCCAACGACGAGGCGGTCGTCCTGATCGGACAGGATATCGGGCGCCTCGGCGGAGTGTTCCGGGTGACGAAGGGCCTGCAGGATCGCTTCGGCCAAGGCCGGGTACGGGACGCCCTTCTGGCCGAGTCCTCCATCGTTGGGCAGGCCATCGGAATGTCGTTATGTGGACTCAAGCCGATCTGCGAGATCCAGTTCGACGGTTTCATTTATCCCGCAATGAACCAGATCGTCTCACAGGCCGCCCGGATCACGACGAGATGGAACGACGACCAGGCACTCAACCTCGTGATCCGGGTACCGGTCGGTGGGGGGATTCGTGCCGTGGAGCACCACAGCGAATCCAACGAAGCGTACTTCGCCCACACACCGGGTCTGCACGTCGCATTTCCGTCCTGCCCGACAGACGCCGCACCCATGCTTCAGTACGCGTGCCATCTCGGGACGCCGGTCATTTTTTTCGAGCCAACGCGCCTGTACTGGAAGCGAAAACGTCAATCTCGCGAGCAGCCGGAACCAACATCCGCCCTGGGTGCTCGCACTGTGCGCCGTGGATCGGACATCACCGTCGTCGGGTACGGAGCAGTGCTCGAAGATGTGCTCGCCGCTGCGCATCGCCTCGCTGGAACTGTCGAAGTCGAGGTCGTTGATCTGCGCTGGATCGCACCGATGGACACCGAAGCAGTGTTCGCATCTGTAGCCCGAACCGGTCGCCTGCTCGTGGTCCATGAAGCCGCCGAATTCGGTGGGGTAGGAGCCGAACTCGTGGCTACCATGGCCGAGCACGGTTCACATCTGTTGAGATCACCCATGAGACGGCTGGCTCCGGCCCGGCGCGTGTACCCGCCAGCCGACAGCGAAAACGACTATCTGGTCGGTGTTTCCGACATCGTTGGCGCGATCGAGGAGATGTGCAGGTGAGCAATCAGATCGACATCCTCGTACCGGAATTCGGCCACGGGCTGACCGAAGCTCTAGTCATCGAGTGGCGGGTGTCAGTCGGGGACGTCATAGAACGCGGCGACGTTGTCGCCGTGCTGGAAACCGACAAAAGCAGTGTCGATCTAATGGCCGAGAAGCCCGGCACCGTGGCGGAGATCGTCGTCCACGCGCGATCGATTACTTCCTCAGGTTCAGTGTTGTACAAACTCGACGAGCGACGATGAGAGGCCATAGATGACGTCACCCACAGATGAGCAACTCGAATACCTAATCCTGGCTTTCCTGCGCCGGCGCCGGTCAGACATCGACACCGCCGATCTCGCCAGGCCGATCTACGACCTCGATGTGGATTCCCTCGACGTCGTGGATTTCACCCATGAACTGGAAGCCAAATTCGCAGTGACGGCCGACCTTGACCGTGTCTCCGACTGTCTCACGTTCCTCGATTACCGGACCTATATCCGGGAACTGATCGACGCGGCATGAACGCGGGCATTGTCGATATCGCTGCGGCCACAACCGGAGAGCACGTCACCAACGCGTTCTTCGATTCGATCGGCCTCACGGATGAATGGATCCGGCGCCGCACGGGGGTCGCTGCGCGCTGGTGGATGGATCCCGACGAACCGCTCGAGGACACCGCCGCGCGAGTGTGCGCTCCACTCGTCGCCCGCCACGGCGGACGTGTGGAGATCATTGCCCTCATTGTTGTCAGCAGTTCGACGGGGGGAGCGATGCCGGGTATCGCGCAGCGCGCGGCGAAGAAAGCAGGGCTGCCGACCGACGTCTTGGCCTTCGATATGACCGCAGCCTGCAGCGGCTTCGTGTACGGGATGATTTCTGCGCTGTCGTTGTGCGAGTCCGCAGAATCCGGTGGCGTGATCGTATGCGCGGTCGAGGCGATGTCACGGATGCTCGACAAGACCGACCGCAACACCGGCCCCCTGTTCGGAGACGGTGCTGCGGCCGTGCTCGTCGAGTCGCGCAACACATTTCGGAAGTACCGCTGGCACGCTGGGTGCGACGGAGACCGGGCGGACCTCATGCGGGGCGAGATCAACAGCGGCATTCGACTCGACGGCATCCACGTCTACGACCGCGCCGTGAAGATGATGTCCGATACGGTGAATCGACTGCGAGACAGCGACATTGAACCAACCATCATCGTCGGTCACCAGGCCAACTCGCGGATCTTACAAAAGGTACGACAACAGGTCGATGCCGGTAGCGCGGTATTCGTCGACTGCGTCGAACACTTAGGAAACACCTCCTCGGCGTCGATACCACTGGCCCTCGGTGCGTGTGTGGCCGAACGCTCGATTCCGCTCGCCGGCAGGTCGATGCTGGTGGCGTACGGAGCCGGTGAGGCATGGGGCGGGGTATCAGTCGACTACGACCTCACCGATGCGGTCCAGACGTACGAGAGCCATGAACCCAACTGAAGTCAGACCTCAGATCATCCTGGTCACCGGGGCCTCTCGCGGCATCGGCGCTGAAGTCGCCACGCGGCTCGCTGACGCCAAGCGTCACGTCATCGTGAACTACCGCGAGAAGGCCAGGCGCGCGAACGAGGTTGTGGAGGCCGTTCGCGCCGCGGGCGGCAACGCTTCGACTGCAGAAGCCGACCTGTGCGATGAGCCGGCGGTGGTGGCGATGCTGGAGGACATCAAGCGGCGCTTCGGGCGCCTAGATATCCTTGTGCTCAACGCATCCGGTGGCTTGGAGCGCGACGCCGACCCCTGCTACGCCATGCGGCTCAACCGAGATGCGCAGGCACGCCTGGCACGGGTCGCGGTTCCGCTGATGCCTCCGGGAGGCCGCATCGTCTTCGTCACGAGCCATCAAGCGCATTTCCACGGCCACAAACCGGTGCCCGCCGAATACCTTCCCGTCGCCGTCAGTAAGCGCGCCGGTGAGGACGCAATGCGGGAGATGCGCGCCACCTTTGAACCGAAACAGATTGCACTCGTGGTGGTTTCCGGCGACATGATCGACGGAACCAGCACCGTACGGCTGCTCGAGCGATGGAATCCTGACGCGGTGGCGGCGCGTCGTGCGGTTGCACCATTGCCGACCGTTTCGGAGTTCGCCAGCGCGATCGTTCGCGCTACCCAGGAGCCTGATCAGGATAGGGAGACGATTTACGTTGGGGGGCAGGACTATCTGCGATAATGATTCGCCAGAAGTCATCTGCTAATTCCCAGCGACCGGCGAATGTTTCTCGCGGTACGCTTGGGGCATGCTGTGTCACGGGCTGGCCGGGCGAGCGGATGCACGACGAGGGTACGCCGCGTCAGCACCAGACCGCGTATGGGCGGACGAGGATCAAGGGACCGTGTGGTGCTCGGCGGGAGGGCGCTGGCCGGTGTGCCAACCGGCCAACGCCCCCGAGCAATCGGCTGCTCTTCCGCTGCCCTAGCTGGGCGGCCCCATGGTGATCGTGCGGATCCTGTTTCGGGTGTCCTCAGCTGCGCTGCTATCGAGGCTGGTACCCACGACCTCGATGAAAGTCCTTGCGCCCTCCGGCAAGCAAGTGACCAACACAGCAACACCTTGTCCGTCGAGCGTGCCGGCACCTCCGATGTGCGGACCAGAGGTGAAGGTCACCGCGAGGCCAGTTTCGTTGATCGCGAACTCCGCGTCGCGCAGTGCCTCTTCTTGTGACTTGGCCCGTGTGTCCGAACCGACGTGGATAGCTGGCGATTGAGTCATGATTGTTCTCCTTCACATGATCGATTGACTCCGCTTATTCGCGCGTATCGATCGTCATGTAGATGGCCCGGGGGCGGATAGCGTAGCCGACTACTCGAATCAGCGCCGCCTCACGACGCGATGTGGACCTCGCGGATCCTATTCAAGCGGCGAGGTCGGCCCAAGTGGCGACGTGAGTTCCACGTCGTCCGTGCATGATCGCCGCCAGCCTGGCCGGCGTCTGGTTAGCCGCAGAAGTCCACGAACCACGGCCTATGACATAGCCGTTCGTCGGCGGCCGGCCCGGCACTCTAGATTCACGGTGCCCCGTAGGGGGCGTCCACGGTCGGCGGCGGCGCGTCCTGATACCCGGGGCAGGTGGTCTGGATCTTGAACGTGTGCCACTGCGACTCGCCCGGATTCGGCGGCATGCGCCCGCTGAACGTGAAGGTGTCGTCGGCCCTGCGCGCGGTGACCTCCCCAGGGTCAGCCACGAAACCGGTCATGTCGCCGTAGCGCAGGCCTGCCTTTTGAACCACGAGTCGGCCCTGCTGCGTGAGTTGAACCCGAACGGTTCGCGTTGGCGTGTCCTGCACCAGGATTACCAGACCACCGTTGAGTTGGTTGGTACAGAACACGTCCGTGGTCGTGATGCTACGACTCTCACCGTCGAACACGATCGAGGTCACGACCTGCGGTCCCTGTTGGCAACCGATCAACGCACCCAGTAGCGGCACAGTGACGATGGTCGACACCGAGCGGGCGGTCACGCTGTGGCAACGCATGGCGGCAGTATGCGGCCTATTCGCCATCTCAACGGGGATTTCACGTCGATCAAGTAGCTAACCACTGATTGCTGATGGCAACTGGGCGAGAACAAGTTCTTCGCCGTCGCGGCTGCACTGATCACACTGGAGGACGCCGGTTAGAAGGCCTCCTCCCGCAGATCCATCGCGGTGAGGTCGACCGCCTCGACGATTTTGCGGTCGGCGGTCAGCCATCGCAATACGTTCTTCGCGAGAAAGTTCGCCACGGCGACCTTTCCGGCGTAGAACGATCGCGGTGGTGCCTTCATACGGTGAGTCGATCTTGGCGTCGCGGATGTACTGCTCGGTCGGGTAGTCCTGCAGGAAGCCCGAGCCACCGAGCGTCTGCAGCGATTACGTCAGGCAGGGGTAGGCGCGTTCGGATCCCACACCCTTGACGATGGGCAGCAGCAGATCGTTGACCCGGTCGCCCATTTCGGCGTCGACGCCGGACACGATATCGGCGACGGTGACGTCTTGATGAGCGGCCGCATACAGGTAGAGCGCCCGCAGCCCCTCGGCGTAGGCCTTCTGGGTGAGCAGGGCACGTCGCACGTCGGGATGGTGCACGATGGTGACGCGCGGCGCCCCTTTGTCGGTCATCTGCATCAGGTCGGAGCCCTGCACGCGGGTCTCGCGTAGACCAACGCATTCAGGTAGCCGGTCGACAATGTCGCAATCGCTTTGGTACCTACCGTCATTCGCGCGTATTCGATGACCTTGAACATCTGGGCGATGCCGTTGTGGCTGTCGCCGACCAGCCAGCCAACGGCGGGGCGGCCGTGTTGACCAAACGTGAGTTCGCAAGTGGGAGAAGATTTCAGGCCCATGTTGTGCTTGAGACCGGTGACGTAGACGCCGTTGCGCTCGCCGGGTTCGCCGGTCTCGGGATTGAAATGGAACTTCGGCACCGCAAACAGGCTCAAGCCCTTTGTCCCCGGACCGGCGCCTTCCGGCCGGGCTAGCACCAAGTGCAGGATGTTCTCGTACAGGTCGTCGTTGTCACCGTTGGTGATGAACCGCTTGACGCCGTCGAGGTGCCAGGTGCCGTCGGGCCGCTGGACCGCCTTGGTGCGGCGGGCGCCGACGTCCGATCCGGCGTCGGGTTCGGTCAGCACCATTGTGGCGGCCCAATTCCGCTCGGTCATCAGCGACGCCCAGTGCCGTTGTTGTTCGTTGCCGATGCCGTACGGGATGTCGGCCATGAACGGTCCGGCGAGGGACATGAACGCCGCGGGCTGGCCCCCCAGCGCCAGCTCGTTGATCGCCCATGCCAGCATCGACGGCGCAGACACACCGCCCACGTTCTCGTCCAGGCCGATACGCCATCACTCACCCTGCCGCCATACCCGCACCGACGTCTTGAACGACTCGGGCATGGTTGCGCGTACGTCTCGGGGTCGAACGTCGGAGGGTTGCGGTCGGCGTCGGCGAACGATTCCGACAACGGCCCCTCCGCCTGCTGCGCCGCCTCGTCGAGCATCTCCCGCGCGGATTCGCCGTCGAGATCACCGAACTCTCCGGTGACCAGCGCCTTCTCCAGGCCCAACACCTAGAAGAGGTTGAACTCCAGATCGCGCACGTTGCTCCTGAAGTGGCCTATGCCCTGCGCCTTTCGTTACGGACTGACCGTGGGACTGTGGCCGACCGACGTGCGCGGCTTGGTGGGCCTCGGTTGGTTCTGCGCGAAGCCGGTGCAAGTTCCGAGGTGTCCGGCGACGCATGGAACACCGTTCATCGTCGGTACCGGACCGCCGGACACTATGGTCGGCGCACCGTTGTAACCGTTCTGGTCCAGGGGCTCGGCGCCGGCGACCGGAGCGGCGATGACCGCAGCACCGCACAACCACCCGACCAACAGTGACCTGCACAGATGCGAGTGCTCGGCCATGGCAGACCTGCTTTCGTTGGGTTTGCCGTCAGCCTACGGGGCCCAAAGTGCCGCTGAGCTGGGATCTCGCGATTATGGCAACTACCATAATCGGGCCCGGCGGCCAAACCACTGGTACCGCTGAACATGCGGGTTCACCTGCCCTTAATTCGGCCCAGGTGTGACGGGGAATACATCTATTGCGCACATGTGTTGCCGGTTTTATGATTTTCGTCATAGACAGGGAGGCACCCGATGTGGATCGTTGAGGTCAACTTCGCCGGCCGCCGGTTCACGCATGAATTGCATGGTCACCGTCGACCGATCTTCCACTTCAGCCCGCGCAACTTCAGCTGGCGGCCGTCGCAGCT